>CAYMWG010000092.1:0-9918 GCA_964393765.1 uncultured Phycisphaeraceae bacterium | reverse complement strand
GCCGGGAGCGGATCGGGGGTTGGAGGTGCCTTCGAGGCCGATGCCGCGGGTGGGGGTGTTGGCTGTTTCGCTCCGGCCTGCCCGGGCGTGGGCGCGGGAGGCTTGGTCGAGAGTTTGTCAAAGAGCGATTGCAGGTCGACCGCCGCCGAGTCGTAGACGGAGCGGGGCGAATCGGCGGGTGTAGCCGAAGCGTTCGCGGGGAGGTCGCGCGTGGTGGCGGGATCGCGATCGGCGATGGCAGCCGGGCCGTTCTGTTCCCCACACGAGGCCAGCGCGAGTGCGGCGGCGACGGCCATAGCGCCCGTGCGAGAGCCCGTCACGTTCTGCCATGCACACATCCGCACGACTCATCTCCTCAGGGCGCAAGGTGCCGTGGCGCGATGCGCCACCGGGGCAGATCGGCCATGTTCGGGGACGGGACTTGAGATTCTGTGAGTGAGCCCGTGGACGGGCGCAGGAACCACTATTACGGCTGAATGGCCCCCGAGAACCGCACGGTAAGGACTTCGAGGTTGCGGATCGGGTCGCCGCGCCCGGACTTGTTGGCGGCGTCGGTATCCACGGCGAGGTCGTAGAGTGCCGCCGCGCGGCTCGCGGGCAGGGCATTTGCGGCGGTGAAGACCGCGCTGGCATCGCCGAAGAGTTTGAGTTTGTAGGACAGCGCCCCGACGTTCTGGCCCGCATCGGTCAGCCGCCGGATGGCGTGAACCTTTCGCGCCAGTTCGGTGAACGACCATGTAAGCATCACGGGGTCGTGACGAGAGACCTCGACCATCTCGCGCATGCGCGCCAGCGTTGCTCCGGCGTCACCCGCTGCGAGCGTGGACTGGAGGTGCCAGAACTCTTCTTCCCGCGAGACGCCGGTCATCTCTCGCACGAGATCGGCGGGGATGGGTGCCCCTTTGCCGCCCGCCGCGAGGGCGAGTTTTTCCAGTTCATTGTCGAGGCGGCCGAGGTCGGTCCCGACGGAGGCGATGAGCAGTCGCGCGGCCTCGGCATCGATGCTGGTGCTGTGGCGGAGGGATGCCCGCTTGATGGCCCAGTTGGCGGCACGCGCGGGGTCAAGGGCCGCGCACTCGATGATCGCGCCACGCTCGCCCAGGGCCGCCACCGCCTTGTCGAGGTTGCCGGGTCGCCAGCCATTGGCGCGCAGGATGAGCGTCGCCGAGTCACTGGGGTCCGCCGCGTACCCCTCCATCATGCGGCGGACGTCGAGGGGGGGCGGGCCGCGCCGGACCTTGGCTGGCGATGCCGCCTCATCGTCCTGCTTCTTGAGGAGCAGGTCCGCGTTGTCGATCATCACGACCTTGTGCTGCTGCATGAGGCCGAAGGAGCGGCACTCGTCGAACACGTCGGCGATGATTCCCTGGCCCTGCGCTCCGTCGAAGCGCATGATGTCGAAGGCGTCCGGGCCGCCGAGCGCTTTGGCCAGGGACTCACGGAACTCGCGCAGGTACTCGTCCTGGAGGAAGCGGTCCTCGCCGTGGAGGATCGCTACGCGGGTCGCGGCGGACAGGCGGGCGCTCGCGGCGGCCTTGGGTGAGGCGGATGCTGCGGCGGGTTTTCGGGCCATTGCGGTGAGGTTAGGCGGGAACCGCGGGTCTACGTCAAACCGAGCCGTCTTGTGAGCGCTACCTTGGTCTGAGCGCCCACCGCGAGCAGGAACGCTGCCAGTGGTATCCGTCCGACGCCGTCCGGATCTTCCGTGGGGGCGGCGAACACAACCGATTCGGAGGTGACCAGAAAGCACCGGTTGTGGAGTTCCGGATATCGCGCCTGAAGCGCGCGGAGTCCGCGGAGATGGTGGCCCGGTCTTTTGGCAACCTCGAACGCGAGGGGCTGGCCACCCTCATCGTAAACGAAGTCCACTTCTTCTTGCCTGTTCCTCCAGTGATAGAGCCTCCCGCCGCTCTGAAGCGCGAGCGAGTACAGGTGTGATGCCACCGCGTTCTCTAGAAGGTACCCAGATTCGCCGGGGTCGTCCATGGGAGACACGCCCCGCTGAAGCGCGGCGTTGCGCACGGCGCCGTCGACGAAATAGACCTTGCGGCCCTGCTTCTGCACATTGTCCTCGCGCTTCGAATAGTTGGGGAGCACGAAGATGAGGTAGGCCTGCTCCAGGTAGTTGATGTACTGGTGAATGGTCGCCCGCGAAAGTTCCAGGTCCGCCGCGAGAGTCGAGATGTTTATCAGGCCGCACATCTGCCCGGCAAGCACATAGAGCAGCCTCTCCAGGATGAGCGGGTTCTTGATGTCGAATGCCTGTGGGATGTCCATGCCCGCGACCCGCTGCACGGCCTCGGAGCGCAGAACCTGCTGTGACCGGAACATCGCTTCCTGCATGTCGTTCCGATTTGTTGCCTTGAGCGCGTCCAGGAGTTCCGGGAAGCCCCCCACCAGCAAGAACAGATCGAGGATTTTGTCGCGTAACGAACTCTGATCGCGAGCCTCGATCGTGGCGAACAGTGTCTGAAGGAAATCAGGCTGAGCAGGGGGTGTGGGCGGATGCTCGCCGCGGAGTGACAGGAACTCCGAGAAGGTATAAGGCGTCAGGAACTGCTCGGACCAACGACCGATGCCGCTCTCGACGGTTCTATTCTGGAGCGCCGCCGTCGAACTCGAAGTGGCAATCACTCGGACAGGCCATTGCTCATCGAAGAAAGTCTTGAGCCATTTGTCCCAGTTCTTCGAGTAGTTGACCTCATCGAGGAACAAGAAGAGCGGTTCGTTGGGGACGCCAAAGTTGCGGATCAGCGACTTCACCCAGCCGCCCAGTTCATAGTGCATGAGCAGAGGATGATCGAGCCGCAGGAACCAGAGGCGACTGGCGGGTACGCCGTGCGTCATCAGATTCTGGATGCTCTGGTAGAGCGCCACGGTCTTTCCGACGCGGCGCGGCCCCAGCACCACTTGGTAGCGGTAGGGCTCTCGGATCATGGTGCGCCAGAGTTCGACCGCGAGGGGGCGCTGGACCGCTTTGGCCAACGCGGCGGGCACAGCACCCAGTTTCGCCCAAGGATTCTGGTCCTGTAACGCTTCGAGGTAGTCCTGTTTGGTTGCCTTCCAAGTGCCACCTGCCATGGATTCATTGTACAATTTGGCGTCAAAGTGTCAACTGGCAAAATACACTTGGTGCTTGTTTTCAATGGATTTATGGCTTTGACGAGCTCATATGCTGAATAATGGAGGGAAAAACACCTGATGTGGGGATCAAACGATGGGTGCCGTGTGTCCCTACACTCCCGCTGCATGAACGCAGCGATCGACAAGGCCGAGGCGCTGATCGAGGCCCACCGCTACATCCTGTCGTTCCGGGACAAGATCGTCGTCGTGAAGGTCGGCGGCTCGATCCAGGATGACGATGCCAAGATGCGGGCGCTGCTCACCGATGTGTCGTTCATGTCGGCGGTGGGGATGCGCCCGGTGATCGTGCATGGCGGCGGGAAGTCGATCAACCGAGCGATGGACGAGGCGGGGCTGACGGCCCGGTTCATCCAGGGGCGTCGGTACACCGATGTGCGGACCCTGGAGATCGCCGAGCGGGTGCTGGTGCAGGAGGTCAACCGGGGGCTGGTCGATCAGTTGAACGCCGCGGGCTCTCGCGCCATCGGCCTGCACTCCCAGGGTTCGTGCGTGCTCTTCGCCGAGCGCCTCACGCTGCCCGGGCCGGGCGGAGAGGAGATCGACCTTGGCTATGTCGGCAACATCGTCGAGGTGAACACCGTGCTCCTGCACGCGCTGTGCGAGGACGGGTTCATCCCCGTGCTCGCGCCGGTCGCCATCGCGAAAAAGCCCGATGCGCATGGTGTCTGGAAACTGAATGTGAACGCGGATACCGCCGCGGGGCATGTCGCCGCGGCCCTGCGGGCCGAGAAACTGGTGGTCTGCTCGGACACCCACGGCATCCGGCCCGACCCCGCCCGGCCGGACTCCTATGTTTCAAGCGTGACGCAGGCCGAGATCCAGGGGATGATTGCCAGCGGCGTGATCGGCGAGGGGATGCTGCCCAAGGTGGAGGCGTGCGTGCGGGCGGTGCGGGGCGGTGTACACAAGGCCCACATCGTCGATGGGCGCGTGCCCCACTCGATCCTGCTCGAGATTTACACGGACGCGGGCATCGGCACGCAGATCACGCTGGAGTAGCGAGAGCGACAGGAGCACGAGATGGCGAAGGGTCAGTTCCTCAGCGGCAGCCAGCAGAAGATCGTCGGCCGGTACTACGACAATCTCGATTCTATCTCGCTGCAAAAACTGGGCGAACTTGTCTCGGACATCGCGGTATGCACGGATGCGCGCAAGATCGGCGACCTGTGGCAGCGCGTTCACAAGGCGCTGCAGAAAACTCCGGCCGATCAACTCAGGGCAGCACGCATCGTGGCGGAGCGGAACGTCGAATCGCTCGCGAAACTCGTGGGGGAACTCTCGACGCTCAAGCCCAGCGGCGCAGCGCCCCGGCCGCACCCTCAATCGTTCGCTCCATCAGCGAGCGCGGCGGTGCCCGCACTCGCCGGCCCGGAGCCCGCGCCGGTCGAGGCCATCGCCAGGGCCGCGCCGCCCGGGACGTTCTCGCCCGAACTGCTCGGCAAGGCGATGGGGGCGTTCAAGAAGCGTCTGAAGATGAACCAACTGGATCAGGATTCCAAACTCGGACGGTCGCCGATGTCGGCCACGAGGTCGAAGGTGACGGCCATCACCCCGCCGCGTGAGTACCCGCGCGCGGTGTGGGACGAACTGTTCGCGCAGGGGAAGATCCGTCCGGTGGGGAGCGGGATGTTCGAGTTGGTGTGGTCGCCGGAAGAAAAGAACAAGCCGGCCAGCCCTCAGGGCACGGGCTTTGGCAAGCAGAGCGGCAAGCAGGCCAGGCCGCAAGCCGACCCGCTCGACGAGGAGTGATGCGGGCGATGCGTCCGGCCGGGGGGGGCGGCGTCAATGCCCGGCGCAGCCCGCAAACCACGAGGAGAGGAACGCGAAGATGTCGGGCACCGTCGGCGTTGCGCCGGCGCGGTCAAAGTTGGCCCGGGGGTCCCCGGCGAACCAGAGTGACAGGAAGCCGAAGATGTCCGCGACCTCGCGCGCGCCGTTGAGGTCGATGTCCACGCTGGGCCCGCAGTCGCAGGCGCGGGTCACGGCTTCGGCAACCGCATCGCCCCAGGCGTGGAAGCCGGGGATCGACAGGTGCGCGTGGTCGATGTACGGATTGCTGTTGTAACGGTACCAACCGTTCGCCAGAAACTCCTCGGGCGAACTGAGCAGGAAGCCGTTCACCATCGAGATGTTGGAGTTCTCAGCGCAGATCTCTCGCCACGCGGGGATCGCCTCTTCTCGAATGACGTGATATTGCAGGCCATCGTTCGCGCCGAGCACGCTCTCGTTCCAACTCGCCGTGTGCGGGTGGTACGACCCAATGAGGAAATAGAGATTTTCCTCTTCGTACCCGGCCGCGGCCCAGTAGTCTCGGAGGCGGTTGATGACGGAGGTGAAGTTCTGCTTGATTCCGGCGTGCTCGTTCGTCGGCGCGCCCGTAAGCCATGCATCGAGCGCTCGGGGCGCGTCTCCACGGTTGTAGACAAATGCCGGCACGTCCGTGTTGGCATCGTTCGCTCCCTGAATAATCTGGATCAGGAGCATCGGCTCGCCGTTCTGAAGGCGCGTCACCTGGCGGAACCACTCGGTCATTTGTGGCTGTGTCGAGCGCATGACCAATGAGATCGCCGCGTCACGCGTCGTCTGTCCACCCTGATAGAGCAGCGGCGAGTACGCGAGGCCCGCAAGGGTGCTGGTGTTCTCGACGCGGTTCCATTGCGCAAAGAACGGCCCCCTGGCTGCGCCGTCCTCGCCCGTGACGAGGTTGGTAAGGCTGAAGAGCACGCCGTACTCCGACCGAACCCCGGCGGGCACGTCCATGCTCCAGTCCGTGAAGCCAACAACGACGCCGTTGGAGGTTTCCACCTCCGCCTCCGCGTAGTTGTTCCACGCGCTCCCGGGCCATCTCTCGCGGCAGGTGGGTGAGAACTTCCCAGGCTCGACTTCCTCGGGCGGGGGGGACGCGTGCGGCGGACGTTGGGATGCAACCTGGAGTTGCCGCGGAAAAAGAAAGTGGGTCATGTGCCAGCGCAGTGGGCCGCTGATGTTGAGTGGGTGTGTCGCGCCGATCCCAAGCCCGGTGTTATTCGTCATGGCCAGAGACGTCCCCGCGGGAAGATACGCGAACGAATACGGAAAGCCGACCTCCTGCCGAAGCGAGTTTGCGAGCAGGTCCGCGGGCGCGCCCGACGTGATCGACTCAGTCTGGCCGCAGTAAGAAAGGCCGATCTCGGCGGACCAGCCGCCGACGCCGCCGACGGGGTCAACCCGGGTGGCGTAGCAACCATACCTGGCCCAGAACGCCCGGCCCATGCCGTCCTCGTACCCGGAAACGCCGGCGGAGCGCGTGTTGCTGTCACTGACGATCGCCATGTCCACGCGGCGCAGGCGCGCGGACGCGAAGAACGGGGCGACCGATTCAGGGCGTACCACGGAATAGGGGTTCGGGTCGCTGGCGGTGTTCACATCGGGCCCGCCGAAGCAGGAACCGACCCCAAGAGCGACAGCGGCGACGGGGGAGACACTGTGCAGACAACGCATTATTCGCTCCGTGTGTCCCGCTCACCCAACTCTAGACCAAAAATGCCCATCTGCAAGGTGAATACGCGCTGCAACGACATTCTCTTCCGGCAGACGCGGTCACGAACGGCCGCGAACGCATGTTTCAGCGACCATTACTTCGGACAAAGATGTCGCCATACTGATCCGTCGAGAGTGTTTGTGCCAGGTCTCCCGGGAACCACTCCAAGAACCGCCCGAGGGGCATCCATTCCTGGAACTGGAACTTTGAACTCTCGGCCGAGGTCACGTTCGCGGAGGTTCCGTCCAGTTCCATAAGACGTTGCAGGCACGCCCGGGCCTTCGCGATTTCCGCGTCGCGCAGGTGAAACTCAAATGAGATGAGGGGGATGGGCTGGCTCAGGCCGCGAAGCACCTCCAACTCCCATCCCTCGACATCAATCTTGCAGAAGTAGGGCCGGCCGAAGTGCTTGATCGCGGCGTCGAGCGTGACCACCGGGACGCTGTGGCTGGCCGCGGGAGTGCCCTCCCAGTTCTCGGCGAGGCTGGACTGGGCGTGATTTCTTCGCGTGTAGAGGGTTGCGATGGCGGCCTCGCTGCCGAGGGCGGATTCAACGACGGTCCAATCCTTGATGTGACCGCAGCGTGCGCGGAGTTCCGGAAGCACTTGGCAACTGGGCTCGAACGCCACGACCTTTGCGCCCACAAGCGACAGAGCCTCGGACTTGGCGCCGATGTTCGCGCCGATATCGAAGCAGAGCGAGCCGCGGGGGATCAGGTCACGGTACAGCGCCTGATCGTCGTTGAAGCGCTTCATCTGATCAGGCCTGATGCGGCGGGAAAGCTGTCGCGCCGGGCGGTAGAGACCTGTAGCGATCGAGAGTTTTTTCAGCGTGTTGCTCAGCGACATGACGCTTCATTTCCTCCTGTAATCACGGGTCACTTCATGGCCTCCACCAGACGGCCGAAGACGACCTCGCGGCTGAAGTTCTGCCGCGCGAACGCCGCGGCGCAGCGGCCCATCTCGCGTGCGAGCTCGGGGTCGTTCACGAGGAGGTCGATGGCTTTGATATAGGCGCTGTCATCATCTACGGGCACGAGGAATCCCGACTTGCCGTGATCGACAAGGTCGGGAATTCCACCGATCCGCGGCAGCACAACAGGCACGCCGGCACCCTGACACTCGACCGCGGGCCAGCAACTCATCTCGCGCTTGGTGGGCATCACGAACAAGTCGGCGGTGGGCAGGAGTTCCTCGACGAGCTTCTGGCGCGGCACCTGCCCGTGGGCGAAGACGTTCGCGCCCATCGCAGCGCCCGGCTCGAGGTCGCGCGAGGCGATGTGCAACTCAGCCTTGTCGCGCCATTGCTTCTGGTGCCAGGAGACGAGACGATCCCCCCCCTTGCGGACGAAGTCGTTGCCGATGAACAGGATGCGGAAGGGCCGTGTGGGATCAAAGGGCGCGCTCAGACCGGGCTTGGGCCGCATGTCGGAGGTCGGCGGGGAGATGACGATCTTCTCCCGCGGCACGCGGTAGCGATCCACGAGCGAGTCGGCCGCCCATCGGCTGGTCGGCGCGAATATGTCCGCGCGGTCGTAGAGCCGCTGCTCCGCGCCCATCATCGGGCCGTATTCGCTGAGTGAGTCGCCCAGATCGTCGATCGCGTTGTAACTCGTCGAGTCCATTCCCAGCGAGAGGCGCAGGTGATCGAAGCGTGAGTCGCCGACGGCGAACAGCCCGACCCACTGCGAGGTACAGTGGACCGCGTCGAAACGCGTCGGATCGAGCACGTCTTTGAACCACGAGCGGATGTACGCCGGCCAGGCGGCGAGCATACGGCGATGGTGCTGGTCCCACGGACGCGCCCACGCGGGGCTATAGGTCAGGAGCTTGAACCAGAGCGGCGGGTTGAAAAGGAGGCTCACGGCGTCGACGCCGCCGTCCTGAGCGGTGTACTTCTCGAACTCCTGCCCGAGGGAGCGGAGGCCTGTGTACTTCATGGTGATGATGAGCAGCCGGAGGCGGCTGGCGCGGGCGCGCGGCGGGAGCGTTGCCTCTGTGATGCCCAAGGTGTTGGTGGTGATGAAGCGGTTCATGAGCGTGGAGCAGTTGGGGCAAGGGCGAATGCGGAGACATCTCGCGGCGGCGGAAGGGCGTTCTCGGCATCCGCCAGAGGCAGGGGGCCGCGCCGGAGAAGCCGGCGGGCGAGGCGGTACGGGGCAACGGCCACGGGGCGTCGCAGGCTCCACCACCCGGGGATCGAGACAAGCCCCCTGGCGACACCGGAAATAAAGCTCCAGGGGTGGCGGAGGCGCATGGCGTTGTGGCAGCCGTTGATGATGTTCCCGGCCAGGCGGAAGGGCAGGAAGACCACCGGCACGTTGATCCACGAGAACAGGACCGAGTTGCGCGCGCCGAGGTGAAGCTGGCGCTTGTAGTTGCGGATCAAGGAAGGGAAGTGGTGGATTGTCGCGGATGTGCCCAGCCGCACAACGTAGCCGGCGTTGAGCATGCGGATGCAGAACTCCGACTCCTCGGTCTGATGCACAAGCGCTTCTTGGTAACCCCCGAGAGCGAGGAAGACATCACGTCGCACCGCATAGGCCGTGCCAACGTATGTCGCACCGATGTACAGAACGTCGGGGTCTGGGGATCGGTCGTACTCGCGCGGTCCATCGGTCACATGTATGTGCGGGATCGCGACCGCCCCGACGCGTGGGTGATCGAACTCTTTGAGCGTGTGCAGCATCGTGTCCGGGGAGGTGTAGACGGCGTCGTCATCCACGGAGAAAATCACCGGTCCCAAAGCCTCTTTCGCGCCCCGATTGCGCGAGACCATATAGCCAGGGTTCTGCGTCTTGTGGATGACCCGCACCGAGGGAAACTCGGCGGCGATCATCTCGCGCGTCCCGTCGGACGAGTCGTCGTCGACCACGAGTGTCTCAATCCAGTTTCCGTTTCCGCCGGCGTCCTGCGTCATGCACGCCGCGAGCGTGCGCCGCAGTTCTTCTTTTCGATTGCGCGTGGCGATGACGATCGTGGCGATCGGAGCGGGGCAGCCCCCACCGTCACGGCGTGCGGTTGCCTCGGAATGCTGGTGGGTGAGAGGGAGCATTGAGTCTGCGCGGTAAAAAGCATCCGCCACGGTTCGTCTGATAACATGGTCCCACCCCAAGAGGGGCATAGATAAGGGTATCGGCAGCGCACGGAGGGCACTGTGGTCCACCTCTACCAGATGAACCGCATCCGCCCGAAGTCCGGCACGGGCATCACGCCCTTGCCCTTGTGCAGGGACGGCCAGTACACAAAGAACG
>CAYMWG010000091.1:0-9977 GCA_964393765.1 uncultured Phycisphaeraceae bacterium | reverse complement strand
CAGACTTACGCACGTCGTCGCGTTTCATCGAGTGCGCGGGGTGCAACCCGTCGCTTGCGCTCCGGGCTTTGACATCACCTCGTGAGATCGGTCCGGTGTCAGGCGATGCGGATCGCGCGGAGAGGTTTCGCCGTGATAGCGCGCGTACGGCGCTTGCGTGCGCGACGGCGCAGCAACGTTGCGCCGATCACCAGTGCCAGCATTGCCAGGAACCCGGCGACTACGAACGGCGCGATGACCGCAACGACCGATGCCGCGCCGGCGAGGAGCGATTCGATCGTCGACACAATCGGATTGGCAATCCCCGCGGTGGTGGCGGTCGAGGTGGCGCGGACGGTCATTGACGTTGCTTTGACTGTCGCCGCGACTCCGCCGCCCGCGATGAGCGCTGATGACCAGCGGAGGAGCGGATCGACATCGCCGAACTGCGAGGCCGCCGCAAGGGTTCCGGCGACCACCGCGCAGGGACCGGTGATCAGGTCCAGACCGTGGTCGAGCCAGGGCACCCAATAGGCGCCGATTTCGATAGCCGCGGCGACACCGAGCGCGATGATCGCCGGCCAGGAGCCCGCCCACGCCCAACTCTGGCCCAGGTCGATGACGCCCAAGTGGGAGGACACGCTCAAAACCAGTAGGGGGAGGAAGACCCGCAGGCCGCACGCCGCGGCAAGGCCCAGGCCGACAAGTATGGCAACAACGGTGTCCATGTGGTGAGTTGTTCGGAGAAAGCGGGAGCGGGTTTTGGGGGTCGGGCGTGGCATCGGGCTTCTGCGCGATGCCGTCGCCGCTCGGGGCGATGGCGTGGAACCACCGGGCTTCGCCCGGAGATCAGGCGGAATCCCGATGCCACCTTGGAGTAGGATGCCGCATGATGCTGATTCTCTGGATCGCGGGTGCGTCCGCGCTGTCGCTGCTGGTCATGGCCGGGCTTGTTCACCTGGTGGTGCGGTCGGGGAAGGGGGGTGCGGGCCGCGCTCTGGCCGAGGCGATCTCGCGGGCACCGATGCTGGATCTACTCGTCGCGTGGTTCACGGTGATGCCGCCGATCGCGGGTTTCTTCGTGGGTGCGGCGGTCGGCGGCGACGGCACATGGTGGGACGGCTGGGCGCACGCGCTGTTCGGCGCGCTCGCGGCGATCATCGGGCAGGTGGCAGCGATGCAGGTGTGGATCGTGCTGCACGAGATGGCGAACCCGCAGGCCCGCAAGGGACCGCGCATCCTGAAGGTGCTCAACGCGAAGGTCGGGCGCGTGCGCAATCACACGGCGGTGTGGTGGACAGCGCTGGCGGTGCCGATCTTTGCGATGACGCGCGCGGCGGAACTGCTGATGTGGCCGATGCTGGTCTGGCTGGTGCGGTTCCCGCGCTACAAGCAGGGCGACTGGGTGAACGTCAGTCGGCACAAGTTCTCTGGACTGGTGGGGCACGACCTGATCTGGTGCCTGTACTGCGACTGGATGACGGGCGTGTGGTCACTGGGCACGGAGATGCTGCGGAACGTCGAGAGTTTCTGGTGCCCGATCCGGTTCTCTTCGACGGCCAAGTGCGAGAACTGCAAGACGGACTTCCCGGACATCACCGGCGGGTGGGTGCGGGCGGAGGGCGACATGGCGGAGGTCGCGGCGGTGCTGGAGAAGCAGTACCCGTTTGCCTCGAAGGCGGACAACTCCTGGTTCGGTCACCCGGCGAGACTGACGGTCAATGGAAATGCGATCGACAAAGTGTGATGCGCGCCGCAGTGCGAGGGTCCGAGAAACCGATCAGGAATCAGGAATTAGGAATCTTTCATTGCCGCTTGCACCCAGCACTCTCGCGGTCGCTCCGCGTGCGGACAAGCGTGCGTTCGTCCGCATCGGGGATCCGCGCATCCGGGGGTAGGTTGCCTCGGAACTGCGGAACCTTGACTTTGAGGTCCGGTTTGATCTCGAAGAGGCAACTGACGATGACATGCTGGTGATCGAGAACGGGGAGTTGCCCGGTGCGAGGGGACGCGTCGTGACCCTCGCAGGGCGTACCAAGCCAAGCGATGTCAGGGCGATTCTTCACGCGGAATCCAAGCAGCCCTAAGAACGTCTCACTCCGATTCATGGACCCAACGTCATCACATTCCGGGCTGGCGAGCGTTCTGTGCGTGGATGACACCGCCGAGGTCGCTGCCGCGCTGAAGGTCAAACTGGCGCGGGTGGGGGGCTTCCGCTGGTGCGGCTGGCTCGCGAGCGCCGATGGGCTGGTGGAGCGTGCCCAGCGCGACTGCCCCTCGCTGGTGCTGCTGGACATGGACATGCCCGGACGCGACCCGTTCGATGCGCTGGCCGAACTGGTCGAGCGATGCCCGGGATCGCGGGTCATCATCTTCACGCGACATGCCCGGCGTGAGTTGATCGACCGTGCGCTCGACGCGGGCGCGTGGGGATACCTGTCGAAGAATGATGGGGAGGAAGAACTCGTCAAGGCGCTGCGGCTGGTAGCGGCGGGTGAGTTCGCGCTCGGCCCCGAGCCGCGAAGATTGTACGACGCGACCTGACCGAGAGTCGGGCTGTGATGGTGATCTCGGGTCCGACCTTGTTCCCGTAGAATGAACCTTCATCGGCCCCGTGGCGGAACGGCAGACGCAGCGGACTTAAAATCCGCGTTCCCGAAAAGGGAAGTCCGGGTTCAAGTCCCGGCGGGGCCACTTGACCGCGCCGATAGGTTCTTCTTGCAGCGGCGCTTTGGGAGAGCAACGCTGTTATCGGACCACTCGTTCGTCGAAACGCTTGGAGCGCCTCGGGCAGGTGGCCCCCGGTTCGCAATTTCCGTGCCGCTTCACCTGCGCTGCCGGATTGCCGAAGATGAAATGAAGGAGTTTCCCATGGAGTCCAGCCGCGGCCCAGGACCGGTCGGTGGTGGCGGGCTCAGGAGCGAGTTCGCGGGCGATCCTGAGATGATCGGCCTGGTGAAGATGTTTGTGGACGAGATGCCGCAGCGCGTGGAGGCGATTCTGGAGAGTTGGAGACGGGGCGCGACAGGCGACCTGCGAAGGCAGGCGCACCAACTGAAGGGCGCGTGCGGCGGGTACGGGTTCCCGGCGGTGGGCGCGGCGGCGGGCTCGCTGGAGGCCTCTATCGCGGGGCTCGGGCAGCGAGCAGGGATCGATGAACTAAGAGGGTTGCGCGAACAGATCGATGAACTTGTTGGGCTGTGTCAGAGTGTTCTGGCCGATCCGGCTGATGAAAACTGACGATGGAAAGTACGCGGACGGCTCCAGGGCAGAGCGTATCGCGGCATCGATGGGCGGCGTGGTGGACTCAGAGGGCATTCGGACTGTGTCGAGCAACGAGACCAAACCCTTGGTGCTGCTCGTCGATGATTCCATCGATGTGCATCGCCTGTTGTCCGCCCGGCTGCGTCACGAGCAGATCCGGATGACGAGCCTGACCAAGGGCAGCGAGACGCTGGAGGCTGTCAAGAAGGAACCGCCGGCGGTGATCCTGCTCGATCTTGATATGCCCGACATGGACGGGTTTGAGATCCTCCGGGCGCTCAAGGATGATGCGCTGACGAACAACGTGCCGGTGATCGTCCTGTCGGGCCTGACAGGCTCTGAGGACAAGGTCACGGCCTTTGACCTGGGCGCGACCGACTACGTCACCAAGCCGTTCGACCTGGCGGAGTTGCGAGCGCGCCTGCGGGCAGCGCTGCGGCTGGACCACCTGCTCAAACTTTTGGCCGAGCGTGCGGACGTGGACGGCCTGACAGGGCTTGGCAACCGGGCGCACTTCAACAAGCGCTGGGCGGAGAAGGTCGCCGAGAGCAAGCGGTACTCCCAGCCCTTGTCGCTGGCGATCGTGGACATCGACTTCTTCAAGCGCGTCAACGACACCTACGGCCACCCGGCGGGCGACGAGGTGATCCAAGGTGTTGCTCGGCTCCTGCAGCGAGAATGCCGCTCGCACGATGTGCCGTGCCGATTCGGGGGCGAGGAGTTCGCGCTCATCATGCCGCATACCGGGCCCAAGGACGCCGCGATGGTGACCGACCGCATGCGTCAGGCGCTTGCGCAGGTCGTGTGGCAGCGGCATCCGGAGAACCCTGTCAACCTGTCGGCCGGTACGGTGGGGTGCGACGCCTCGTGTGGGGAAGTGACGCCCGAGGAATGGCTTGAGCAGGCCGACAGGAACCTGTACGCCGCTAAACGCGGCGGGCGGAACAAAGTGGTCAGCACCGATCTCGCTCCCGGCACCTGCCAACTCGCCAAGGCGGGCTGAGCGGCGCCTTGGGTGACCCGCACGGAAGCGGCGGCGGCGAACACATACACTCCCGGGCATGTCGAGGCTTCTGGAAACCCTGGCCGCGTGGCGATCATCCAAGACGCTGGTCGTTGGTGACTTCATGCTCGACCAACTTGTCTATGGCAATGCCGACCGGTTCTCGCCGGAGGCGCCGGTGCCCATCCTGCATGTCCAGCGAACCGAAGACCGTCCCGGCGGCGCGGCGAACGTGTGCCTCGACCTTGTTGCGATGAAGGGCCGAGTTCACGCCTTCGGGGTCGTGGGCGATGATCGAGAGGCCGACCTTTTGCGTTCCGCGCTCGTCGCGGCGGGGGTTGATGCCGGGGGTCTCGTCGCGGATTCGGAACGCCCGACGACTGTGAAGCGGTCGCTGATCGGCCTTGCGCAGCACCGCCACCAGCAGAAGATGTTCCGCGTGGACTACGAGTCCCGGGCGCCGCTCCCCGAGAGCGCTGTGCGTGAGATCGTCGCGCGGTTCAAGCGGGAACTGCCTGGGGCCGACGCGGTCTGCATCGAGGACTACGGCAAGGGCGTGTGTACCAGCGAGTTGTGCCAGAAGATCATCGGGCTGGCGCGGGAGGCGGGTGTGCCGGTGCTGGTCGATCCGGCCGCGATCGAGGACTATGCGAAGTACAAGGGGGCATCGACGGTCACGCCCAACCGCACCGAGGCGATGCTGGCGACGGGGATGGAACTGATCGACGATGCAGAGCCAGAGAGGTTCGGAGCGCTGGCAGGGCAACTGGTTGACGACCTGAGCCTTGACGCGGCAGTCATCACGCTCGACCGGCACGGCGCGCTGCTTCTGGAACGCGGCGGGGTGCCCCTGCATGTTCCCACGTTCGCGCGGTCGGTGTACGACGTTACGGGCGCGGGCGACATGGTTCTGGCAGCGCTCGCCGCGGGCCGGGGCAACGGGCTTTCCTGGCCCGACGCGGTACGGCTGGCCAACGCCGCGGCGGGGCTGGAGGTCGAAGTCTTTGGCGTGGTTCCAATGGCGATCGAGAAGATCCACCGGGAAGTGCTGCTGCGCGAGCGATCGATGCCGGGGAAGTTGCGGACGCTGGAGCAGTTGCAGATCGAGATCGCGGCGGCCCGGAATGATGGAGTAGGGGGGGCGGGGAGGTCGGATGGGCGTGGGGTGGTGTTCACCAACGGCTGCTTTGACATCCTGCACGCGGGGCACCTGTCGCTGCTCGAGCGTGCGGCCGCATTGGGCGACTTTCTGGTGGTGGGGCTGAACTCGGATGCCTCGGTGCGCCGGCTCAAGGGCGGCAAGGACCCATCGCGCCCGATCAATAACGAGCACGACCGCGCGCTGGTATTGGGCGGCCTGGCGTGCGTGGGGGCGGTGACGATCTTCGATGAGGACACGCCCGAGCGGTTGATCCGCGCGGTCAGGCCGGACGTGTTGGTGAAGGGCGATGAGTACAGCGTCGAGCAGGTGCCCGGAGCGGAGTTCGTGATCGAGCAGGGAGGGCGTGTGGAACTTCTGTCGATGGTGAAGGGCCTGAGCACGACGGGGGCTGTCGCTCGCATCCGCGACGCGGAGCGTGTCGCGAGCAGGTAAGGCGAGTGCGCTGGGGCGCACGAAGGAGAGCGCGATGTCGGCATGTTCACTTGGCGTTGCATGTATCCTGTCGTGCGTGTCGAGTCTTTCGCCACTGTCCCCCGGGGCATCGGAAGGCGGCGGAGCGGCGGTGGTCGGCAACGATGCGCCGACCATCGCGCTCATCGAGATCCAAGAGACGCCCGTCGAGCGTCCCAACCCGCTGGCGTGGCTGTTCGGCTCAGGGCAGAACCCCACGCTCCGCGACGTTGTCGGGCTGCTCGCCAAGGCACAGGCGGACGCGAGCATCACGGGGGTCGTGCTGCGGCTGCGCGAGGCACCGCTCACCGTGACCCAGTCGGAGGAGGTTGCCCGGGCAATGAGGCGACTGCGCGAGGCAGGCAAGAAGGTCCATCTCTTTGCTGATGATTACTCGACGCCTGAGTTGATGCTCGGCTCTGCGGCGGATGAGGTCATCATGCAGTCGGGCTGCTCGGCATCGCTGCCGGGCCTGTACATGGAAGAGTTGTATCTGGCCGACACGCTGGAGTGGGCGGGAGTCAAGGCGGACCTTGTGCAGGTCGGCGCGTACAAGGGCGCGAACGAAGAGATGACCCGCTCCGGCCCCAGCCCCGAGTGGGACATGAACATCAACGGGCTGCTGGACGGGATGTACGCCAACGTGCGGACGTGCATCAAGGCCGGTCGCAGGCTCGACGATGCGAAACTCGATGAGGCGATGCGCACTGCTTGGATGGCGCACGCCGATGCGGCCATCGCGGCGGGCCTTATCGATGCCGCGGTCGATCTGCCCGACCTCTCCAAGCACCTGGAATCGGCTTACAGCGCAACGGAGTTGACGTGGGTGAACATCGAGCCGGATGAGGCCCCGGCGATCGACTTTGACCGCTCCAACCCGATGGAGTCGATCGGCGAGTTCTTCCGCGAGCCCGATATTTTCGCCGAGCGAGAGACGATCGCGGTCGTGCATATCGACGGCCCGATCATCGATGGCGAGTCCACGCAGGGCGGGTTGTTCGGCGAGTCGGGCGTGGGCTCGATCACCATCCGGCAGATCCTCGAGCAACTGGAGAACGATGAACTGGTCAAGGGTGTAATCGTGCGCATCAACTCGCCGGGCGGGTCCGCCACCGCGAGCGAGGTGATCTGGCGCGGACTCCAGCGAGTCGGCGCGGTCAAGCCCGTGTGGACCAGCGTGGGTTCGATGGCGGCGAGCGGCGGCTACTACATCGCCGTCGGCTCATCGCGCATCTACGCCAACGAGTCGAGCATCCTCGGATCGATCGGCGTCGTGGGCGGGAAGTTGTCCACCGCTGGGCTGTACGAAAAACTCAAGGTTCACGCGGTCGGGCGTTCACGCGGCCCGATGGCCCACCTCCTGCGTTCGAGCACGCCGTGGACCGAGGCGGAGCGGATGATCGTTCGCGGCAAGATGCAGGAGACGTACGACCTGTTCGCCTCACGCGTGAAGGCGGGTCGGGCGGGGATGAACCTCGCGGCAACGGGTGAGGGACGATTGTTCACGGGCGTCGCGGCGGTCGAGAACAAGATGGCCGATGAGTTGGGCGGTCTGCAGGAGGCGATCATGGGCATGGCCGCGGAACTGGGGCTTGAAGCGGACGATTACGACGTGCTGGAGTATCCGGGTCCGGCGAGTTTCGCGCAGGTCATCGGCGAGTCGTTCGGCGCGGCGACCCCCGGTCTGAGTTTCCGACAGGCTCCGGCAACGGGCGGGGGTCTGCGTCCGGTGGTGGAGACGATGCGAGCGCTGGTCGGGGAGCGGCAATGGCCCGCCGTGCGCGACAGTCTCGGGGCGATGATGCAGTTGCGGGAGGAGCCGGTGCTGCTGGTATCGCCCAGGGCGATCATCGTGCGGTGACGTCGAGCACGCTCCGGGCTCTGGCGTCCCTCATCGCTTCATCCTCGCCCGGACGCGAAGAGGTAAGTCCGATTCCGCATCAGACCTCCATGACTTCCTTGGTCTTCTTGGCGACCAGGTCGTCGGTCTCGGTCTCGAACTTTTTCAGAAGTTCCTGAATCTCGTTCTTCAGGCTCTCGATCTCGTCCTCGGGGATGTGGGCCTTGGCGTCCTTGGCGAGCACATCGGTGTGCTTGTTGGCATCGCGTCGCGCGTTGCGGAGCGAGACCTTGGCCTCCTCGCCGAGTTTCTTGCAATGCGTCGCCAGTTGCTTGCGCCGGTCGCCGGTGAGCGAGGGCATGTTGAGCCTGATCTGCTTGCCGTCGAGCATGGGGTTGAGGCTCAGGCCCGACATCTCGATGGCGCGCTTCACGTCCTGGATGCAACCGGCATCGAAGGGCTTGATGAGGATCTGCGAAGGCTCGGGGATCGAGATCGATGCGAGGGCCTTGAGGTCCGTCGGCGTGCCGTAGTAATCGACTTTCAGATACTCAACCAGCGCTGGGGAGGCCCGGCCGGTGCGCATGCCGCGGAGTTCCTTCTTGAGGTACTCCTGCGCCTTGGTCATGCCCTCTTCGGCCTCGCTCAGGATTGTGTCAGGAGTGGTGGTCATCGGTCGCGCTCGCTGTGTTCCCCGGCCCGCGGGATCATAGCGGGGACAAGGGCTGCGCTCGCCGGGGATAGGGAGGGGCGGCGTCTACGATTGGGCACCATGCCCGCACCGACCCCGAGCAAGCCCGATTCACGCACTCCCTCTCGCACCGCGCCCGCCCCTTCGGCCGAGCCCAAGCCCACGGCCCGACCGGCACGCGGCAAGCGCGTGCTGTTGAAGTTGTCGGGTGAAGCGCTCTGCACGCCCGGCGGCTTTGGCATCGACGGCAACGAACTCGAACTCATCGCCGGCGAGGTGCGCGACGCGTACAAGGAGGGACTGCAACTCGCGGTCGTGGTGGGCGGCGGCAACTTTGTGCGGGGCGCAAGGGTTTCCAAAACGCTGCACATCCCGCAGGCCACCGGCGACTATATGGGCATGCTCGCCACCGTCATCAACGGCCTTGCGCTCAAGGAGGCGCTGGTGCATCTGGGCGTGGACTCGCGCGTGATGACGGCAATCGATGTGCGCGCCGTCGCCGAGCCATTCATCCGTGCCCGCGCGCTGCGTCACCTTGAAAAAGGTCGCGTGGTCATCCTTGTCGCGGGCACCGGCAACCCGTTCTTCACTACCGATACCTGTGCAGCGCTGCGCGCCACCGAACTCGAGTGCGACCTGCTGATGAAGGCCACCAAGGTGGACGGCGTCTACACCGCGGACCCCAACAAGGACCCCCGCGCGAAGCGGTACGAGACGCTGACCTTCGGCGAGGCCATCGCGAGCAACCTTCAGGTGATGGACACCGCAGCCATGGCCCTCTGTCGCGACAACCGCATCCCCCTGCTGGTGTTCGATTTCAAGAAGCCGGGGAACATCCGGCGGGCGGTTCGCGGCGAGCAGGTGGGGACGCTGCTGAGCGAGTGAGTTTCGCCAGAGTCAGGCGGTGAGCGCGGCAGATGGAGCGGCGTTGCCGCGAACACACTTGCGTGAGGCGGCGAGCGGGCTGCTTGTTGCACCGCCCTGAAAGTCTGTGGCACCAAGGTCCAGCGGCGCGATCACACGCCCGGCGTCGGGCGTGCCCGCGCAGGGCGCGAGCGCATCGAGCATCGGGCCCGGTGACAGTGTGCCGATGACGAGAGCCTCGGCCGCGGCCTCATCGCGGATGATGCGCACACCGAGTTCGGCGAGCACTTCGCGGATGATGTGCTCGTTCTTGCCGGTGTCAATGATCGCGGCGGTGGCGAAGGGCTTCGCGGCGTGCGCGGCGGAGATGGCCGCGCGGGCGGCGGCCTTGCCGGTGAAGCGCTCCCAGATGGTTTCGGGCATCTCGCGTCGCGGCTGGCGGAACCAGGTGCGGGCAAGGTCGGCAAGGCCCGCGGCGTAACCGAGTTCGGCGCGCTCCTTGAGCGCGATGCGCCCGTAGCGGAAGATGGTGCGGCGGATTTCAGCGTGTCGCTCTGCACGCGGCGCGTAGCGGCGCATGACCCACGCGTTGTTGCGCACAAGGCGGCGGAGGATGAGGTCCATGTCGCGCCCCGCCTGCGCCTTCTCGTGCAGGACCTGGAAGCGTCGATCAATCGTGATGCGCCAACCGCCCAGCATCAGTTTCGCGGCCAGGTCGTACTCC
>CAYMWG010000090.1:0-9978 GCA_964393765.1 uncultured Phycisphaeraceae bacterium | reverse complement strand
CGCCGGCGGGGGGCACGGCGGGCTCATCCGCTGGCGGAACCGCCGCGGCGAGACGCTCGGCCGCGACCTGTGGAGCATCAGCGGCCCCGGATTGGGACGGCGTCTTCTTGCGGAGGGTGATTGAGGCGGATGCGGAGCCTTCTTCCTGCGTGATGGAGAGCGAGACGGTCGCACCGTCGGGCAGCGGTGCTGGGAACTCGAGCGCCCACTCGCCGGCGATGTTCAACTCGGGCGGAGTGATCTGGTCGTGCCGACGCCCATCGATCCAGACATCGACGATGCGGGGGTCCTTCTTCTTGGCGGCGCCGCTCTCGGCGTCCTTCTTCGCCTCCGGCTGCTTGTCGTCGGGCGTGGCTTCGCCGTCTGGCTTGGCCACCTCCGGCTTCTCGCCGGGCTTTGCTTCCGCGTCCTTTGCGGCGTCGGCATCGGGCTTGTCCATGAACAGCGGGCCGTCGGCGATCACCAGACTGGCGACCTTGCCCGGCTCGATGGTGCCGAGTTGGTCGGCGACATCCAGGAACTGCGCCGGGTTGGTGGTGAGCATCGCCAACGCCCGCTCGCCGGGCAAGCCGTGCTTGATCGCGCTGGCAAGGCGAGATGTGAACGCCCTCCGCCCGCCCCCGCGAGTCGAAATCTTGGAGGTCGTCAGGCTGACGTTCATCCCCGCGGCGTCGAGACGGCGCGGGTTGGTGGGGCCTTGCTCCCAGGCCATCATGGACTCGAGTTCGACCTCCTCGGAGCGTTCAAGGCTGCTCAGGCGCGGACGCTCGGGGAAGTTCAGCGGCAGGACGATGGGCAGGCCGTCCTTGACAATGGCGTCGAGGCGCTTGAACTCAAGCCCGGAGCCGAGGATCGCCGCGGGCCGGGAGAACTCGCGCGCGATCTTCGCGGCCCGCAGGGCCTCGAGTTCGTCGGAAACATCAAAGAGCAGTTTGGATGGGGGGGCACCCTCGGTTTGCATGAGGGATTCCAGGCACGAGGGCGCGAACGCGTCGGTCATGGTGCCGGCCTTCGATGAGCGCTCCTCGCTTGCGCTCCCGGCGGCATCATGGGCGGACTCGATCCAGTCGGCATCGCTGAGGGTCTGCCGGATGAGCGCTATCGCGCCCATCTGCGAGTTGGGGTAGCGCGACCAGCGCGACTGATCCTCGACCTCCGGCGCTCCGCCGGGTGCGCCGAACCCTCGCCCGCCGCCGCCGGAATCGAGCGCGATGGTCTGATAGGCCCGGGCCGTGTAAACGCGGGTCGGGCCGGAGGAGGCGGGGCCGGGACGGGCGAGGGACACCACCGCCGATTGCCCGCGGATGAGCCCGCCCCGAGGGGCGATGGCCGCGGCGGTGAAGCCCATGGCGCGGAGCGTGTCGGCGTCGCGCTCGTCGATGCCGCGAGCGCCGCGATCAAGGGCGGAGCGCTGCGGGGTGATGCGGGAGTTCCAGTGCGTCCCGGGGGCATCGGCCTGCGGCGCGGGGACATCGACCTCGATGAACGGGTCGATGAAGCCCGCGTAGATGTGCATCCCGGCGCAGTCGCGGACGTTCGCGCCGGGGGGCACTTGCGTGCCCGGGCCGACGGACTCGATGCGTCCGTTGCGGATGACGATCGTGGCCCGCTCGATCGTCTCGCCGGGGCGCGGGTGGACTGTCGCGTTGGTCAGCGCCCACCACCCGTCGCCCGGCTCACCCTGACGCACACCATTTGGGGGCGGGGCGAGCGGCCCGGAGGAGGTAGCAGCGGGCTGGGCTGCCTCCGCCGGACCGGGGATGCAGGTCGCCAGGGTCGCGAGGAATGCCAGCAGGCCGGCGCTTGCGCGAAGGAATACCGAGTTGCTCATGGCCTAAGCCTATCAAACTCTGGCGGGGTTGTTGCGACCGATAACGTCGATAGTGCTTGCTTTGACCGGCCGCTTCCGGTAAAAAGAGCCATCGCGACGTGAGTGAACTCTTATTTTCGGTCGCGTCCTTGGCTCAAAGTTTCCATCTTTCCTCTGGGCCAGCGAGGAAGCAGCCGCGGCAGCAGGATGCGCTGCGGACCGGATCGATGCGCACGGCACGCGCGTTCCCGATTCCATTCGCGCACCCTTCCTTCTCACGATCGGCCGCCGCCATGCACCCTGCTTCACCGTTGGTCCGCGTGCTGCAAACATGCTGTCGCTGGGCGGTTTTCGCAGCGGCAGCACTGGGCTGCCCGCAGCCCGCGCACGCCATTGTCAGCGGGGAGGAAGTTTCGGCGGCCACAACCAGCCTGGACGCGGTTGCCCTGCTCATCGGCACCAACGAGCAATGGCCGGCGTGCGCCGGCAGCGTTGCCGGGACGTGCGTTCTGGTGGCACCAAACCTGGTCTTGACCGCGGCCCATTGCCTTTTGCAGCCCGATGGCCTCCCTTGGCCGGAACTGCAGCGCGACTTCTGGGTGCGGTTCCGGAGGGGTGCGGGCGGCGGGGTGAGCAACTCCTTCCCCGGTCCGGGCTGCACGGGCGAGTTCCAGGAGAGGCGGATTGTGAGCATCTCGCGCGTGCTCGGTGCGGACCTGGCGGTCTGCACGCTCGAGTCGCCGCCGGTGGGCATCGCACCGATCGCCATCGAGTACCGCCGCGAGCCTGTCGCGGGCGAGCAGATCATCATCGCCGGCTGGGGATTTTCCGGGGAGTGCCTGGGCGAGGGCAACCCGTGGCGGCTGCGCTGGGCCGGGGGCACGACCGCGGCGGGCCAGCAGGGCACGCTCCTGCCCATCAATGACTGCGCGATGATCCCGTGCGTAGTCTGCGCCCGGTCCGGTGGCGGCCAGCAGGGCGACCCGTCTGTGCAGGGGTGGGCGGTGCCGAACCTCCACGATTCCGGCGCGCCGGTGCTGGTGCAGGTCGCCTGCCCGGGAGGCAGCGTTGAGTTGCGGGTCGTGGGCGTCGTGATGACGCCGACGTACGCGGTGGGCGTGCGGGCGTGGCACGAACTGGGCGGCTCGCCGCGCCTGGTGTCGACGCTCGCGTGCGGCGAGTGCGCGGGAGACCACGATGCCAATGGCCTGACGGCAGTGCCGGACATCTTCGCGTTCATCGCCGATTTCATGGGCAGCGACGCACGCGCGGATGTCGATGGGGTTGCGGGCGTCGCGGTGCCGGACATCTTCGCGTTCCTGTCTTCATGGTTCGGGGGATGCTCTTGAGGATGATGGGGTGACGAGGTGAGGCTGTGAGCGAATGATGTCAGAGCCCCGAGCGCAAACGACGCATTTGCGCGGGCTGTGTCGGACGGCGATGAAGAGCATGTTGTACTCGCGCTCTTCGTCGGGCTTCATCGAATGCGTGGGGCACAACCCGTCGCTGCGGGGGGGTGCTCCCGGCTCTGATGAATCGCGGAGCAAGCCGTTGCTTGGGGGGGCGTCGGACATCCCACTTCCCAGATCGACTTTCCCGTCGCCTTGACCGGCAGGGTCGCACGCCGTAATCTATCTATGTTTGGGGTTTGATTGGAGACTTTGCCGCCGGACGGTCCGGCTATGCCCAGCGCTCTTGTTTCCCCCATCCATAGGAATCCGGTCATGAACAGGTACAGAGTCTCCGCCCTGGGCGCGATCGTGCTGGCTCTCAGCGCGGGCGCTGCCGCTCTCACCGCCGCGCAGCCCGGCGACAACAAGGCCGAGCCGGGCGACATGCCCGCGATGACGCCGGACATGGCGGCGATGATGAAACTTTTCGAGGATGCGGGAAAGCCCGGCGTGCAGCATGAACTGCTCAAGCAGTTCGCGGGCACGTTCGACGCGAAGGTCTCGATGTGGATGCCGGGCGTTGAGGCACCGTCAGTTTCCACGGGCACGATGGTCAACACGCTCAACCATGGCGGGCGCTACCTGCACCACGAGTACAAGGGCGAGTTCGACGGTGCCGACTTCACCGGCTCGGGCGACTGGGGCTTCAACAACACCGCCAAGCGATGGGAGGGGACGTGGATGGACAGCATGTCCACCGCGGTCTCCTTCAACACCGGCACCCTCGATGGCAAGCGCGGCGAGTGGACCATGAAAGGGGAGTGGGACCACCCGCTGGGGTACCGGGCCAGGCAGCGAGATGTCATCCGCATGGCCGGCCCGGATGCGCACTCGATGACCTCCTACACCACAGACAAGGACGGCATCGAGCAGAAGGTCATGGAGATCGCCTACACCCGTCGGCCCGATGCGGCCGCCGGGAAGAGCGCATCCGGCACGCGCTAAACGGGTCGCGCGTGGAGCGGCTTGTGGTAAGAGTGAAACACGGGGCTGGGGAAGTTCTGAACATCAACAGGTTTCTTACGGAGATTCAATCATGCAAACGAGACTGACCGCGGCGTGTGTGCTGGCCCTTGCGGCGTGTTCGCCGCTCCTGGCACAGACCGGCACGACACCTTCCAAGGCGACTCCGGCGGCGCCAGCGAAGCCCGCGCTGGCCGTGCGGCCCGCCAAACCCGAGGCGAAGCAGCCCGACGCTGTCCCGGGGATGGACGCGGACATGGCCGGGCGGATGGCCGCGGGCGTTCCCGGCGAGCACCACAAGCACCTGGAGCAGATGGCCGGTGAGTGGGACGCGAAAGTGACCTCGCACTGGGATCCCGTGCCCGAGGAGAGCAAGGCGACCCTCAAGGCCCACATGCGGATGGGCGGGCGGTACCTGGTGAGCAACTTCCAGGGCACCATGATGGGCCAGCCGATGGTGGGCCAGCATATCTTGGGATACAACAACATCACCAAGAAGTATGAGTCGCTGTGGCGTGACAACATGGGCACCGGGATGATGATGGAAACCGGCACCTGCGACGGCGCGGGCAAGGTCATCACCATGACCGGCGAGACGGATGGCCCGGATGGCAAGAAGCACAAGTCGCGCAGCGTGACCACGATCGGCGATGGGAAGTTCACGATGCAGATGTTCGGCGACGGCCCCGACGGGAAAGAGATGAAGTTGATGGAGATCGTCTACACGCGCACCAAGGCCCCGGCCAAGGGCGGCATGGATGACGAGATCGACGAGATGCAGACGAAGATCAAGAAGGGTGTCAAGGACGCGACGGACGCGGCGAAGCCGAAATGAGTGGATGAACATCACCGCCCCGCGCGCGACAGCGCGCGGCGGCGGATTGGGCCGATGTGGGATGTGGGATGTGGGGTGGCGTACCGTTCCCGCATGCTGCCCGTCCGCATCGGCTGTGTGAAGTATCTCAACACCCTCCCGCTGATCGAGGGGCTGGCCTCTTGGCGGGATGCGGAACTCATCGCCGCGGTGCCCGCGAGACTCATGGACATGCTGCTGTCGTGCGAGGTTGATGTGGCGCTCGCGTCGGTCATCGATGCCGCGCGCAACCGCGGGCGGGTCGCGCTCCTGCCCGTGGGCATGATCGGCAGCGATGGCCCCACGCTCACCGTCCGCGTCTTCTCGCGCGTGCCGCTGGAACAGGTGCGCGCCATGGGTGCCGACACCGACAGCCACACGTCCGTCGCGCTCATGCGCATCGTAATGAAACGACGTTACCGAGTCGATGTGCGGATACTCGACTTTGACGCGCGCGAGCACATGGTGTTAGGCCGCGGCGATGCCCCGATCGATCCGCCCGATGCGTTGCTGCTCATCGGCGACAAAGTCCAGACCGACCCACCGCTGGAGGCCGAGTATCCGCACCAACTCGACCTGGGTGAGGCGTGGAAGGAACTCACCGGCCTGCCGTTTGTGTACGCCGTGTGGATGTGCCGCGCGGGAGAGGAGGGCTCGCTGCCCGTTCAACTCGCCGCGAGCGTGCTCGACCGCGCCCGCCGGCACAACGCGACCCGGATGGACTGGCTCGTCGCCGCCCGGGCGGGCGAGCGCGGCTGGCCGGTTGATGCCGCGGCGAACTATCTGGGCCACAAACTGCGGTACGAGGTCGGTGAGCCGGAACGCGAGGCCGTCGCCCGCTTTGTCGAGGAGTGCGCTGCGCTGGGGCTGTGCGAGCCGGGTGAACTGAACTGGGTGGACGTGTGAGCGGCGTGCCCGAAACGCACGGCTTGCTCCCGCGCATTGACAATGTCCGGGTCGTCCGCGCGCACCGGGACGAGGACGGGGGCAAATGGGCCGCGGCTCTGGCGGGCGGTGCCTGGCTTGCCGGTTCAACGCTGCTCAAGCAGGATGGGCCCGGCTGGGTCCGGCGCGCGACAATGATGGGGCGCGAGGTCGTGATCAAGTGCCGCGACGTTGACAGCGCATGGTCGCGCCTGAAGTGCGCGCTGGGGCGCGGGAAGGGCGACCGGCACTGGTGGGGCGCGGCGATGCTCGCGGCCAAGCGCGTGCCCACGGCGCAGGTGCTGGTGCTGGCGCGAGCGAGGATTGCCGGACGCGACTGCGAACTCCTCGCGATGCAGTGGGTCGACGGGCCGACGCTCCTGCGAGTCATGGCGGATGTCCACGCCGGCGTGCGAGGTGCGCCGAGCGTCCGCGCGCAGCACGCCATCGCCCGCGCGGTGGGGGCGCAACTCGCGCAGATGGACCTGCTCTTCAACCGCGACCACAAGCCCTCCAACCTTGTCGTTACGCGGGCCGCCATTCAGGCCGGCGAATCCCGGTCACGCATCGCGCTCATCGACTGCGAGGGCGTCCGCGCGAGCGCTATCAACGCACGCGCGCGGATGCTCGCCTCGTTGGTGATCGAGCCGACCGGCTGCGGCGTGCGGCCGCGAAGACCCGTGATGATGCGGGCGCTGCGGGAATGGCTGGACGCTGCGACGAAGGAGGAGATGGCTGCCGGCTGGGAAATCCCGCTCACACCCCGCGAGCGCCGAAGTGTGCTGGGGCGGGTGTGGCGCGATGTCGCACGGATGGTGGCCCGTCACGGCGACCCCACGCCGCGGGTAAACCCGCTCGTGCCGCCCTCCGACCGCTCCGCGACGATCGAAGTGGTTTGAAGAGCACCGGCCCCGGCCCGGCCGTCGGCGGGCGCACGTTTCGGCCGGTGGCACGCGGGTGGTTACAATCCGCCCCATGAGTGAAGCAAACGGCACACGGTCTACCAGCGTCCCAACGAACGGGACCGTGGAGCCGAAGGCGCGGCGTACACGGGGCTCGACTCCCGCCACTTCTCCCTCCAGCGGGCAGTTGGACCAATGGACGCACCCGGAGTCCGGCGTCGAGGCGCGGGTCTACGTCGGGGACTGCCGCGACGTGCTCCCCGGCATCGCGGAGGTCGCGAGCCACGCGGTCGATCTGATCTTCGCCGACCCGCCCTTCAACTGGAACCGCGCGTACGACAAGTGGGACGATGCACTGCCCGTGAAGGAGTATCTGGACTTCACCTACGCGTGGCTGGACCTCTGCACCGATGCGCTCGCGCCGAGCGGCTCGCTTTGGGTGAACATCCCGGATAGTTGGGCCGCGGAGATCGTGGTCCACCTCAAGAAGCGCCTGCACATGGTGAACTGGTGCGTGTGGCACTACCGTTTCGGGCAGAACTGCACCGAGCGCTTCATCGGCTCCAAGGTCCACGCGCTGTACTTCTCGAAGCAGCGTTCGCCCGCACCGGCGCGTGAGGGTGCGCGGGGTGGTGAGAGCGGATCGAAGCGCGGCGCGACCATCGCCGACGGGCGCACCTGGAACCCGGGCACGATCCTCGAGCAGTCCGACCGCGCGAGCATCTACAACGACCCGAGGACGTACGACAAGAACGACGGGATGCCCGGCGGGATGCGCGTGCCGATGGACGTGTGGTACGGGCAATACTGGGGGCGCATCCAGGGCAACAACAAGGAACGGCGCATCGGACACGACAACCAGTTGCCCGAGGTGTACCTCGAGCGCGTGGTGCGGGCCTGCTCGAACGCCGGCGACCTCGTGCTCGACCCGTTCCTGGGGAGCGGCACCACCGGCGTCATCGCGCACGCGCTGGAGCGCCGCTTCATTGGCATCGAGTTCAGCAAGGAGAACGCGAAGCGAGCTGCCGAACGCATGAAGTCCGGTCCCATCCGGCTCGGTGCGCTCAAGGATCAGTCCAGCGCGATCTTCGGCAAAAGAACTATGGGCGAGAAGCGGAGCAAGCGCATCGCGGCGGCGAAGGCTCTCTTGGGCTGATCGCGGTGGGGAGCAGCGATGATTATCGGGTAAAGTTTGGTGTTCGCCCCGTCGCCACGGTTCATTCTCGGACCATTGACAACTTCTTCCTTGTCAAAGGCCCATCACTGTGTTCTACTTGCTGTTCTGAGAGAGGCACCCGGTCTGCACGATCGGGGAGAGGTGGCGACATTTACGAGTAGAGACCGCGGCGGTGCGCGACCGATCAATCGCGCCATGCCCGCCGCGGCGGAGGTCTGTGCTATGCGATCCATGATGACGCGATGCGTGCTGGCGGCGGTGCTGGCGGTCTTTGGCGGTGCGCTCCAAGCGGGTGCCTCCGTCCACCTGATGCAGATCGAGCAGATCATCGCCGGTGTGAATGGCGACGTGACCGCACAGGCGATCCAACTCCGGATGCGTAATGCGAACCAGCGGTTCACCAACGGCGCTCGACTCCGAGTGTGGGACGCAAACGGGATGAACCCGATCGTCGTTCACACCTTCGTCGGCAGTGTCGCGGTCGGCACCGTCGGCTCTCGCATCCTCATCTGTACCCCCTCCTTCGCCGCCCTCACCAGCCCCCCCGCGATTGCGGATGCGACCATCACCCTGTTGATCCCGCCTTCATACTTCGCCGCGGGCAAACTGACGTTCGAGACCGGCACCACAACCTGGTGGGCAGTCGCGTGGGGCGGGCTCGCATACACCGGGACCAACATGGGAAGTATGAATAACGATTCCGACGGCCAGTTCTCGCCAGCGTTTTCCATGCCCGTTCCCTCGGCATCCACGAGTGCATTGCAGTTCCCCGGGCTGGCCACCGCCCTAAGCACCAACAATCTCGCGGACTACATCATCACCCCCGGCGCATCCACATGGGTCAACAACGCGGGTGTGTCCTTCGCGCTCATGCAGGCGCCTCCCACGGGCCGCTGCTGCACGGCGGGAGGCGTCTGTCAGATCGTTACCGAGGTGGCCTGCACCGGCCTCTCCGGCCAGTTCACTCCCGGTGCGCTCTGCGATGCCGGGGCCTGCGCACCCGACCCGACGGGGCAATGCTGCACATCCGGCAACTGCCAGGTGACCACGCAAACCGCCTGCGATGGCATGCTGGGCCAGTGGACGCAGGGTGCGCAGTGCGATGCCGGCGCCTGCGTGCCCGACCCGACGGGCGCGTGCTGCAATGGCTCGATCTGCTCAATCCTCACCCAGGACGAGTGCGAGGGCGGCGGCGGCACGTTCGGCGGCGAGGGCGTGTCGTGTGCGGAGGGCGCGGCGAACAACTTCATCGTGTGCTGCCGCGCCAACTTTGATGAGGAGAACGGCGTGGGTGTGCCGGACATCTTCGCATTCCTGGCGGCATGGTTCGCGTCCGACGAACGGGCGGACTTCGACGACAACCCCGGCACGCAGGTCCCGGACATCTTCGCGTTCCTCGGTTTGTGGTTCGCGGGATGCTCTTGAGGATGATGGGTTGACGTTGTGACGGCGTGCGATCGGGGTGAGGGAAGACCGGATCGCGCGCTCCCCGCACTCAACCGCTCTGCGCGCTATCATTCACGGTCATCTTTCTTTGACATCTGGGGCCGAACCGGTTTTCGACCGGGCAGGGAAGACTTGGTATTGCGCGTCCAGGGGCGTGATGGCCTGGTAAAAAGCACGCACAAATTTAGCTGGCAACAGCAACTACGCTCTCGCGGCCTGATTCAGGCAGCGCGTTCCGCGACCGACGCCCGATAGGGCGCGGAACGAAGACATCGGGCTGGCTCACAAGTGGCGCACCCGGGCGCGTGAGTGAGAAACCATCTGGGTGCTTGGCCGCGGCGGAGGGTGCTGACCCTCGACGCCGCGGACGAGAATAAATGATCAGACACACGCGTAGACGTGCCTTGTTGACTGTCCCGGCACGGGGGTTCGAATCCCCCCGGCTCCATTCT
>CAYMWG010000089.1:0-9992 GCA_964393765.1 uncultured Phycisphaeraceae bacterium | reverse complement strand
CGTCGCACCCGACTCGACCGATGCACCCCCGCCGCCCCCCCAACCCACACGCCTATTCCAGGTCGAGTTCACCACGCTCGAACTCGACGGCGCGCGCCGCGATGACCGCCAGGTCTGGGTTTTCGACGGTCACTGGCTCATCGAGAAGAACTTCAAGACACGCATGCTCTTCCGGCGCGAGGTCGTCCGGCCCGGCGAGAAGGCCGACCCGCTCGCGATCGGCGAGGGTCCGCTGCCGATCCCCATCGGCCAGAAGCGCGAGAAGATCCTCGAGCGCTTCGAGGCGACGCTCGTCCCGTTTGGCGAGGGCTTCCCGGACAGCACGCCACCCGGCTCGCTCGCGACCACGCTGGCGACGACCTACCAGTTGCACCTGAAGCCCAAGCGCGGCACGCAGGAGGCCCGCGACTACCGCGAGGTCCGCATCTGGTACCGCCAGGACGACCTCCTTCCCCGGCTCGCACGCGCCACACACAAGGACGGTTCGAGCACCGAGATATTCCTGACCGGCGTGCAGGTCAACAAGGACCTGGCCGAGGCGGTCTTCGACACCAGGCTGCCCGAGGGCTGGAACGAGCAGATCGAGGACTTCCGCCAGGCCAAAAACGCCGAAGAATGACAGAGTGAAACCATGAGGCAAGGGACTGCCGTGCCATACTCTTCCGAGGCCCATGAAATGAGACGCAGCGATGGTTGCCAGACGCGACAGCGTCTGGCCGCGCTCCCCCCGCGCAACACCGCCCATGCAGTGGGCGGGCGCATGCTCGCACTGTTCATACCACTCTTCATTCTCTCCTCTCTCGCGCTGGCCCAGATCGGTCGCCCTCCGGCGGAGGAAATCCTTGCGCCCGCCGAGCCTCCGAACTTTTCCGGCGCGGCCGCGCAGCGACTCGAACAATCATTCCTGACCGACGATGAGGCCAAAGACCTCCGGGTCTTCCACGGTTCCTGGCGGGACGGGGACCTCGACACGGCCGCGCGGGCTGCTCGCGCCGCGATCATCCGCGGCCGGTGGAACGATCCCGCGCTGGATGCAGCGGGCGTTGATCCACTTGACCGCGCGGAGGGCTTACTCCGCGCAGGCAACCTTGTCGTCGCGATGGATGCGCTTCCCGCCAACGGAACCTCCCCCCGCGCGATCCGCGTCCGCTGCGATGCGCTGGAAGCACTCGGACGACACGACGACGCCATCGCCGCGGCGGAGCCTGTTGTGCAGGCTTTGGCGCGTGGCGACTACAGCGAGCCAAGCGACATCGTCGAGGCGGTGCGCATCATCGCTCAGCGTGTGCGCCTCGCAGGGCCCGCCACCGAGCAGGCCGCGGCGGGCGACTTCCACGCGATGATGGACGCTCTCGGGCAGGTGCGCACACGCCTCGACCGCCTGTTCTGGCCCGCGTACATCGCCGAGGCCGAACTGCTCTACGCCAAGGACAACCCGGCCCTCGCGGGCGAGGCGCTCACCGAGTGTCTCCGCCTCAACCCCTCGTGCGCGGCCGCCTGGTTCCTCCTGGGGCGCATGGCCTGCGACTCCTTCAACTTCGACAACGCCGAACGCATCGCGCTGCGCCTGGAGCAACTGACCGGAGAGGAAGATCAGCCCGGCATTTCGCCCGAGGCGTGCCTCATCCGCGCACGCGCAGCGCTCCGCCAGATCGACGGTGCGGCCGCCGCGACCGAACTTGACCGGGCGCTCGCTTCGTTCCCAACCCACCCCGGCCTGCTCGCCGCGAGGTGCGCTGCGGAGGCGGTGCGGTTTGAGTTCGAGATCGTCAAGGCGAGTCTTGTGGCTTTCGATGCAGCGCACCCCGGCTCGCCGGTCGCCCTGCTCGCGGTCGGCCAGGCGCTCGCCGAGGCACGCCAATACGCCGAGGCCGCGGCGTTCCTCGAACAGGCTTCGGCTCGCAACCCCAACGATGCCGAGCCGTTGATCGACCTGGGGCTGCTGGAACTCCAGGCGGGGCGCGACGGTCGCGCACTCGACGCGCTCGAACGCGCATTCAAACTCGATCCCTTCAACCTGCGCGCTGACAACTCGCTCCGCCTCGTGCGCGAGTTGCAGACCTATGAGCGTGTGGAGAGCGAGCACTTCATCGTGCGGCACCGGCCCGGTATCGATGCCGTGCTTGCTACGGAAATGCTTGCGCCGCTCGAAGCGAACCATCGCATCGTCTGCGGCTCGCAGCCCGGTGGCATCGACCACGAACCGGAGCAGAAGACCGTCATCGACCTGATGCCCGACCACGCCTGGTTCGGTGTGCGGATCGCGGGTATGCCGCAGATCCACACGATCGCCGCGTCGACTGGTCCGGTGATCGCGATGGAGACGCCGCGAGAAGGCCCCAAGCACCTCGGGACGTACGACTGGGTGCGCGTCGTCCGGCACGAATATGTCCACACGGTCACGCTCTCGCGCACAAAGAACCGCATCCCGCACTGGTTCACCGAGGCCGCGGCGGTCTACCTTGAACTTGCGCCGCGCGACTATTCCACCTGCCAGCTGCTCTACGAGGCGCTCCGCACCGACCAACTCTTTGATTTCGATCAGATTAACCTCGCGTTTGTTCGCCCCAAGAAGCCCACGGATCGCGGCATGGCCTACGCCCAGGGGCACTGGATGTACGAGTTCCTGATCGAGCGCTCCGGGGCTCGTGCCCCGCTCGACCTCATGGACCTGTACGCGCAGGGAGTGCGTGAGGAGCAGGCATTCCAGACGGTTGTTGGTGTCTCGCGCTCGCAGTTCCTCGACGAGTTCAAACTTTGGGCGCGCCAGCAGGCGATTGCGTGGGGCATGACTCTGCCCGATGGCACGCCGACGCTGCGCGACCTGCTCATGCGCGGGAGCGCGGACGATCCAGAGGTTGTCGAAACGGACGATGTACCCGACGCGGGTCCAGAGCCGACCGATGCACCGGGCGCAGAAGATGGCACGCCAGCTGAGGATCCCGCACGTGAGATCGCGCTCCCCACTACCGAGCAGATCGATGCGCTGTTGGCCGAGTTCCCCACACACCCCGACCTGCTTGAAGTCGCGGTCGATCTTGCGCTGGCATCGTCAGCGAACGGGCCCGGACGTGCGAGCGCCGAGAACGCCCCGCTGCTGGAGCGGTACGCCGCGGCACGACCCGTCGATCCGAAGCCCCACCGCCTGCTCGCTCAGTTCTATCTTGACCAGCGCGAGCCGACCCGGGCGGTCCCGCACCTTGAGTATCTCGATGCGCGCGAGCAGAAGACGCCGGCGTACGCCTCTGAACTGGCACGGCGCTACGCTGCTCAGCGCGCGTGGCCCGAGGCTCTCGCACGGGCGGAGCGGGCCACACAAATTGCTCCGTACGACGCTCGCCCGCGGGAACTGGCCGCGACCATCGCCGTTCAGGCCGGCGACTTCCGCGCGGCGGAACGCCACATCGCGGCGTTGACGCTGCTTGAACCCGACCGGCCCATCCATAAGGAGCGGCTGGAGGCCGTGCGGAAGCGGATGGAATGAGACGGGATCGGGTTGATAAAGCGATGGGCTCTGGTGGATTCACCGGGGTTCTGAGCCGGGATCACATCCGCTCTACGGCCTGTATGCCCAGAATCGCGAGACCATCGGCAAGCACACGCTCGGCCACGCCGCACAGGCGCAGACGGCTGTCGCGCACCTGCTCGCTCTCGGCCTGGAGCACCGGGCAGTTGGTGACAAACGTGCTGAATGTCTGCGCCAACTCGTAGAGATACTGGCACATGCGGTGCGGTTCGAGGGCATCGCAGACTGATCGCACCGCGCCCGGGTACCTCAGCAGCGCCAGGGCGAGTTGCCGCTCCTCGGGCGTACGCAGCACAAACTCCGCGCCCGCAGCCGCGTCGGCGACCCCAGCGCCGAAGCGCTCCGTCGCTTTGCGGATGATGCTCCGCGTGCGCACCAACGCGTACAGCAGGTACGGCCCGGTGTTGCCCTCGAACGCCAACATGCGGTCGAACGAGAACGCATAGTCCTTGGCCCGGTCATTCGAGAGGTCGGTGTACTTGATCGCGGCCATCGCCACGGCCTCAGACACTGCGCGTGCCTCGTCGCCGGCAAGGTCAGGGTTCTTCTCCCGGATCGCCGCCCCGGCGCGTGTCACGGCCTCGTCGAGCAGGTCCGCGAGTTTGACGTTCTCGCCCGAGCGCGTCTTGAAGGGGCGGCCGTCATTGCCAAGGACCATGCCGAAGGCCGCGTGCTGGAGGCACGACGGCTCGTCCGCGCCCGGTTTGGTGGCGAAGCCCGCGCGGTTCGCGCTCGCGAACACCTGACGGAAGTGCAGGCCCTGGCGTGCATCCACGCAGTACACGACGCGATCAGCCCCCAGCCGTTGGACGCGCCGGCGGATGGCCGCCATGTCGGTGGTCGCGTAGAGGTACCCGCCGCCGCCGCGCGGGGACTTTCGGATGATCGTCGGCTCCTCGATCCCCTCGTTGCGGATGACGAGCGCGCCGTCGGACTCCTCGGCAATGCCGCGACGCACGAGTTCGTCCACCATCGGGCCAAGTTCCTCGGCGTACGAAGATTCGCCCGCGGAGTGCTCGGCCGTGACGTTCGCCCCCAGCCGCGCGCACACCGCCAGGCACTCGACGAGCGTCACATCGGCGATGCGTTTCCAGACGGCGACGGTCTCGGGGTCGTGCGTCTGGAGTGCCACCAGCACGGCCTTGGCCCGAGCGAGCGATTCGCTTGCGCCCGCGACCTGCTCCTCGAGTTCGGCGAGAACCTTCGGCCCAAGCGCGTGCCGACGCGCGACGGCGAGCCCGCGCTCGTCCGCGTCCGACTCCTTCTGCGCATCCTTGTAGAGTTTCTCGATCTGGTCGAGGCCGAGCCCGGTAATGTCGCGCCCGTTCCCCTGCATGTCCAGCAGTCGCGAGGTGACCATGGCGATGGGCAGGCCCCAGTCGCCGACGTGGTTCTGACGGATCACCCGGTTTCCGGTGCGCGCAAAGGCCCGCGCCAGCGCATCGCCGATGACCACCGCGCGGAGATGCCCGACGTGCATCTGCTTGGCGAGGTTCACCCCGCAGAGATCGACCACCACTGTCTGCGCCGGGATCGCGGGCGCAACGCCCAGCGCCGGTGTATCAAAGCTCGCCATCAGGCCCCCGAGTGCCTCCGGCCGCAGCGCGATGTTGATGAACCCCGGCCCCGCAATGCTCGCCTCCGTGAGCGGGGCGGCGAGGTCTTCGAGCCTGACCGCGTTGATGATCGCCAGCGCGACCTCGCGCGGATTCCTGCCCGCCGCCTTGGCCAGCGGCATCGCCGCGTTGCACTGGAAATCGCCGAACCTTGGGTTCTGCGTCGGCTTGATGAGCGGGTCGATTGCGCCCTCGCCCACGGCAGAAGGAAACGCCCTCACAATGGCCGCGGCGAACCGCTCGCTCAGAATCTGGATCGGATCGAACTGCATGGGCCGGAGTCTAGGTTCCGGCGGATGCCCGAACGCGCGCTGTCGACCAACGAGAACCGCCCGAGCCAGATGGCCCGGGCGGTTCGTGTGCAGCAGTTGGGGAGAGCGAGGAAGTTCGGAGTCCGGAACGGAATCCAATACCCGCATCAGTCGGCCAACGCGGTCGTGCTGGGGAGTTGCGCGTTGACGAGTTCCAGCGTCGTTTCAATCCGGAAGTTGGATTGCGTGGTGTGACGCTCGCAGAAGAAGAAGTTCAGGCTGTAGCGCTGGCCGTCAACCAGCCACGCGCACCGGTCCAAGTTGATCGTCTGGCTGACGGCCGCGTGGACGCCGCCCAGGTCGATGACGCACTTGCCGTCCACGAACACCCACACGTCGTCATCGCCGGTGAATGTGAAGATCTGGCCGGCGTTGCGCCGGTAGACAAACGTGGTGTCGAGTTCGTAGGTGAAGTGGAAGTTCTTGTTCGGATTGGTGAGACCCGAGTCCCCCCACAACTCGCCGTTGATGGGGAAGAAACCGCCAAGGCCCGAGAACGCCGGATCGTTCCGGTCGTCAAAGACGTACACGCTCGAGTTTGGCTGCTTCCGCAGTGTGACCGAGAGCGGCCGGGACAGATTGACGCCGTCGACGTTGCGGAACCACTTGCTGAAGTTGTCCGTGGTGGTGAGCGCGCCGCCGGTGGAAGTCGAGCGCGCGCCGTTGATGTCCCCTGGCCTCGACCCGACGTGCGGGCGCGGCGCCATCCGGTTGCGGCCCTGCGCGTCCCGCCACTGGGAGGTGACCTTGTAACCCGTGGAGGAGAACTGCGGCTTGCCGTCCTCATCGAGCGTGTCACCAACCTGGTAGACGTAGTGGGCAAAGCCCGCCGTCGGCTGGCGCTGGAAGTCGGGGTGCCCGCCCGCGACTTGGCGCGCCTTGAAGTCGCGCACCACCCCTGTAAGTTGGATGGTCTCAGGCAGCATCGCGGGCTGCGCCGGCTGGTCCGCCGCGGCTTCCCTGGGCGAGCCGCCCGTCGTGGCGAGGCCCGCCAGCAGCATTGCCGCCGTCAGACTCGCGGCCCCGAACGTGCCCTTGGTCAATGTTCTGGCGTTCATCATGGTCCTTCGCTTCCCGCGGGCTCTGCCCGCACGCTGCCGCTTCCCTGCCGGTCCCCGGTGCTGTGTGCCGCGGCTTCCTGCCCCGGCCCGGTCGCTCCACACGCGGGAGACGCCGACTCCCTTTCAAGTTCCAATTCGCGGCGAGCAAAATCCCGTGTCATATGGATTCAAGTCGTTGGAACACAACGGTTTATGCGGTTCCGGAAGGCGGCACCGTCCATCCGGGTCGTGCCACCTTCGCATCTACTGCAAACCGCCCCCTCCTGCCGATCCAGAAGGTGGCGAAGTTCCGCTATCCTCAACCCCCCACTGACCCTCTGAAGGGTTATCAGACCCACGCCAACGGGTGCCGCGCCGGGCGCGCTCGCTGGCCCGAGAGAGAACTCCATGGATCAGTTCGTAATAAACGGCGGTTCGCGCCTGCACGGCCGCCTGACCATCAAGGGCTCCAAGAACGCGGCGTTGCCGCTGATGGCCGCGGCCCTGCTGACGGATCGCCCGCTTCTGCTCAACGATGTTCCCGACCTTGCGGACATCCGCAACATGGTCAAACTCCTCCAGGAACTCGGCTGCCATGTGGACTTCGCACCGCCGCCCGATGCGACCTTCGCCGGCGGCAAGATGGTCATCCACTCGCAGGATGAATCCGCCAGCCACGCACGCTACGACATCGTCAAGACCATGCGCGCGAGCATCTGCACGCTTGGGCCGATGCTGGCGCGGCGCGGCTTTGCGCGGGTGTCGATGCCCGGCGGCTGCGCCATCGGCGACCGGCCTGTGGACCTGCACCTGCACGGCCTGCGCGCACTGGGCGCGGAGATCCAACTCCACCAGGGCGACATTGTCGCTCGCGTGCCCGGCGGCAAGGGTGGCCGGTTGAAGGGCGGTCGGGTGTTCCTGGGCGGACCGTTCGGATCGACGGTGCTGGGGACCGCTAACGTGATGTCCGCGGCGACGCTCGCCGAGGGCCAGACGATGATCGAGTGCGCCGCGTGCGAGCCGGAGATCGTTGACCTGGCGAAGATGCTCAACGCGATGGGCGCGCGGGTCCGCGGCGCGGGCTCGCCCCGCATCACCATCGACGGTGTTGAAACCCTCGGCGGGACAGAGCACGCGGTGATCCCGGACCGCATCGAGGCCGGGACGTACATGATCGCCGCGGCGGCGACCAACGGGGATGTGACGCTCGACAACTGCCCGATGGACGCGATGATCGCGACGTGCGATGCACTGTCTCGAATCGGCGTGATCCTGTCGGAGGAGAAGGGATTGGCAACGGCGGGAAGGGATGCGATGCGCACGACCGTGCGCGTGACCTGCTCGCGCCTGCTCCAGCCCATTGAGGTGACGACGCAGCCGCACCCGGGCTTCCCGACGGATGTGCAGGCTCAACTTGTCGCGCTGCTGACCATGGCCGAGGGGAACTCGGTGGTCACCGAGCGCATCTACCCCGAGCGTTTCCTGCACGTCGCGGAACTCGGGCGAATGGGCGCGAAGGTGCTGCGCCAGGGTCCGACGGCGATCATCAGCGGCGTGAAGCGGTTGGTGGGTGCGCCCGTGATGGCCAGCGACCTGCGAGCCTCGGCGTGCCTCGTCATCGCGGGCTTGGCCGCGGAAGGCTCGACGACCGTGAGCCGCGTCTACCACCTCGACCGCGGCTACGAGCGGATGGAAGAGCGGCTGCGGCTGCTCGGGGCGGACATCCAGCGCGTGAGCGAGAAGCAGGGCGCGACTGCGGCCGAGGCGGTGGCGGTGTGATGCGCGGAACCGAAGGCCAGAAGATCACCACGGAGGGCACGGAGGTGAGGCCCGGCTCGACTCTGGCGCTCGCGTGAATCCACATCCGACTCCCTCTCCGTGCGCTTCGTGGCCTCCGTGGTAATGTCCGGCTCCTCGGCGAATCGACCCCCGACGAATGCCCGCTGACAATGCATCATGCCCGCTCTGCGAACGCACGCGCGACCATGCCGCAGCGCTGCGCATAGCAGCACTCCGCGAATCGGTCGTCTTTCTGCACGAACACCAGGCGTACCTCGGCTGGTGCGTGGTGGTGCTCAAAGACCATGCCGAGCATCTGGGCGGCCTGCCCGTCGCGCGCCAGTTGCGGTTGTGGGAGGATGTCGCGCAGGTCGCCGCGGCGGTGCAGCGGGCATTTACGCCGGCACGGATCAACTATGAGTGCCTCGGCAACGTGGTCGGGCACGTCCACTGGCATGTCATCCCGCGGTACGGCGCGGCGGGTAGCACGGGCTTCCAGCCCGTGGTCCAGCATCACGGCCAGGATGGCCGTGGTACCGACCCCGACCCTCGCTCCACCGTCTGGACACGCCCCGCGGCGGAACGCGATTGCGGCGTCACGGCTGAACTGGCAGCGGAGTTGATCGGGCGGCTGCGAAAAGCCGGGTTGCCAGACATGTGAGCGAACGGACCCATCTCCTCGGTTCACCATGCCGCTCGGACGGTTGTACAGGCATCCAGGCGCACTCAGGGAACATCGTTTGACAGGGGTTGCACAATGAGGTAGACTGAGATTGGGTTCCGCCTTTCGGAGGGTTCCGCCTTTCGGAGGGTTCCTTGCATGTTCTCATTTGCATTACTCGTCGCCGCGGTTGTCTCTCAGCCTTCCTCGCCCTGCACTCCGCCCGCACCCACCGGGTGCGATGCGTGGCAGCAAACTGACCGACAGTATGACGTCATTGTCAAGCGTTGGACAAGCGCCGTCACGCGCACGACCAGGGTGGGATCGTGGTGTGAAATGCCGGCTTGCCACTGCGCGTGGTACCAATGCGGGGATCGCCCTCACGCATGCACCCCCATCTCCTGCAACTATTCGATCCAGAATCAGACTTGCTGGACGGTCGGCATTACCGCCACGATCACGAGCGGGGGTCAGATTGGCATCGATCTGGCTGTTCGTTTGCTTGCCACACTGCAAACCGCGTATGCGTTCAACGGGCAACTCCAGTATTGCTACGCCTACACGCAAGGAGTGGTGATCACTCCGCACTGGAGCGACTGTTGGACGCACCGGGCTCGCGATGTCTGGACAGAGGCGAAGGTCCAAGGACACAACGATGTCGCTGCTGTCTCGGATTACTGGGAATGCCAGTTGCCCAATGGCTTGATTGTCACGGTGAGAACCGACTGCGGCGTGATTACCGGAGCGAAGGGGGACGCGACGAACGTCGAGAACGTTACGGTCCAGCACACGCCCTACCCGTGCCCGGTGGCGCCACCGATTCCCGGATGGACCGGGCCTTACAACGAGGCCTGCTGCACGAGTCCCATGCCCGCACCCTGCAATGAGAACAACCCCCCGGGCCAGAACCCGTGCTGCGGGTGCTGCGCACGGCAATGAACAGTCTGACGAGCCGCATTCGCACGAGAGGGACAAAGATGATCAACGTCAATCAGTTTCTTGCAGTCGCGCTGGCGACAGCGACATTCTTATGCCCCGCCCCGGGCAGCCCCCTCCGCC
>CAYMWG010000088.1:0-9996 GCA_964393765.1 uncultured Phycisphaeraceae bacterium | reverse complement strand
CGGGCTGACGTTCAGCACGCGGAAGCCCTGGTTCCGAAGCACCGCCGCGGCGGTGGCGACGTTGTCCGATGCCAGCGTGCCGACCTGGAGTTCCCCGGCGGCCGAACGAACCTGATAGTGGTAACTGGGCATGGGTGTCTCGGCGGGAAAGAAGCGACTCTGCGAAGAAGTCTGTCAGTGCCCGGAGCCCACGCGACGGGTTCGGGAACTCACGATGCAATCCACCGAGGAACGACGCGAACTGCTCCCGGCGGAGCCCCTCCCTTTCGGTCGGGGTTCGTTCGACGCTGCTTTTACGCCGCCAACTGACGCTCCAACTTGTCGGGGAAGGCCGACTGCGCGATCGCGTCCTCGCGGCTGATCAGCCCGTTGAAGTAGAGTTCGGAGATGGCGGTGTCGAGGCTCACCATGCCCATTGCGCGGTTGGTCTCGATGACGTTGGGAATCTCGAAACTGCGGTTCTCGCGCACAAGGTTCCGCACCGCGGGCGTACACAAAAGCACCTCGACCGCCGGCACCATGCCCGGCTTGTCGATGCGGCTGAACAGGGTCTGCGACACGACCGCCTGGAGCGTGTTGGCCAGCATCGAACGGATCTGGTTCTGCTGCGCTGCGGGGTACATGTCGATGATGCGCTCCACCGTCTGCGAGGCGTTCACCGTATGGAGCGTGGACAGGACCAAGTGTCCGGTTTCCGCCGCGGAGATCGCCAGCGCGGTGGTCTCCAGGTCTCGCATTTCGCCCACCAGGATGATGTCCGGGTCCTGACGAAGCGCGTGCTTCAGGCCCGAGGCGAAACTGGGCATGTCCTGCCCGAGTTCGCGCTGCTCCAGCAGGCACCTGTTCGACTGGAACAGATATTCCGTGGGGTCCTCGAGCGTGATGATGTGCTTGCGGTACCGGTCGTTCATCGCCTGGATCATCGCCGCGAGCGTCGTCGACTTGCCCGAGCCGGTGTCGCCGGTGACGAGCACCAGTCCGCGAGGCAGGTACGTCAGACGGGCGATGACCTCGGGCAGGTTCAGCGCCGAGAGCGCGGGAACCTTGGTCTTGATGGCGCGCATCGCGATGGCGATGCCGCCCTTCTGCATGTGGGCGTTCACGCGGTAGCGGGCGATGCCGGGCGCGGCGTAGGAAAAGTCCGAGTCCTTCACCTGCTCGAACTTGGCGATCGCTTCCTTGCTGGCCATCTGCTCGACGAACGACCTTGCGATCTCCGGGCTGATCACCGGCAGGTCCATCGGCGTCATCACCTGGTGGACGCGCGTCATCGGCACATGGCCCTGCACCAGGTGGATATCGGAGGCGTCCGACTCGTAGGCGGTCTTCAGGATATCGAGAAGCTTCATCGTCGCACCTCCGGGAATGGGAACAAGCGGCCGGATCGTCAGGGAGGCCGTTCCCGAGGCTCTCACCTCCAGGAATCGACCTGCTGACGCGTGGGCTGCTTGGCCATCGGCCCGGTAGGGACTCGCATTCACGCACCGGCGGCGCAAGCCCGGCGGACTTTGACGGCCGACCCGCGCAGACCGGATAAACGGCCCCGCGGTTTCAAGCATGGCGGCCAAACGACGTACACTCGTCGCGAATGACCCCTACCAAGGCCGACGGGCAGACACCTTCCGCGCTGCACCCCACGGTGATGCTGTTCACCGATGGAGCCTGCTCAGGCAACCCCGGCCCGGGCGGATGGGCCTTCATCCTGAAGCACCCCGAAAGCGGAACCGCGAAGGAGGGGAGCGGCGGCGAGCCCGATACCACCAACAACCGCATGGAGTTGACTGGTGCCATCCGCGGCATGGCTGCCCTCTTACGCCCCTCACGCGTGGAACTCTGGTCCGACAGCGAGTATGTCCTCAAGGGCCTCAAAGAATGGCTCAAGGCCTGGAAGGCCCGGGGCTGGAAGACCGCCGCAAAGAAGCCTGTCAAGAACGTTGACCTCTGGGAAGAACTTGATGACCTGGTGCAGCGCCACCAAGTGACATTTCACTGGGTCCGTGGGCACGATGGCCACCCGGAGAACGAACGGTGCGACCAACTGGCTGTCGCGGCGATCGAGAAGATTCGAAAGGTGAAGTCAACAGAGCCCGGAGCGCCCCCCCAAGCGACGGGTTGCGCCCCACCACCTCGGTGAACCCGACGATGCGCGACGGCCCGACAGGTTCTTCAGGAGCGTTCGACACAGGCCGCGCAAGCCGTCGCTTGGGGGGGCGTTCCGGGCTCCGTCAACCCAGCTGCTTCGTCGCTTCGTCCCTCCGTTGTTCCGTCGCTTTCTGCCTTATCCTCCGCCATGTCCCCAACCCAGTCTCCCGTAGCCGTCCATCGCATCGAGGTGACCGCCGCGCCGGGTGTGTCCGACCCGATCGGCGAGGCGGTCCGGCGCGATGCCGCGGCCCCGGGCCAGGGCGCCCGCGGCATCGAACTCGCAGCCGCCCGCGCGACCCATGTCTATCTGATCGAGGGTGCGTTCTCCGCCGAGCAACTCGAAATCTTGCGCACGCGCCTCTTGACCGACCCGGTATCCGAGGTCGCCCACATCGGAACATCGGTCACGGCCCGCGGCTCCCAAGTGATCGAGGTTCATCCGCTCCCAGGCGTCATGGACCCCGTCGCCCAGTCCGTGCAGCAGTCCATCCGCGAGTTGCTCGGCCTTACGGCCGACCCAGGCGTCTCCACCGGCTGGCGCTACGACCTGACGCCCAAGCCGGGTGCCGACCTCTCACCGGCAAGCGCGGCGGAACTCGCCACGCGCCTGCTCGCAAATCCCGTTATCCAGCGCGTCTTCACCGAGCCCTATCACCCCGCCGCGTTCCCTCGCTCCACACGACACGAGAACCTTGTCCGCGATATCAATCTCCTCTCTCTGAATGATGAGCAACTCGTCCGTCTCTCGCGGGATTCGCACCTGTTCCTGTCGCTCGAAGAGATGCGTGCGGTGCAGGCCCATTACCGCTCGCTCAAACGGAATCCCCGCGAGATCGAACTCGAAACCCTTGCCCAGACGTGGTCAGAGCACTGCGTCCACAAGACTTTCAAGAGCACGATTCGCTACTCCTCCCCCTCCCGGAGGGAGGGGGCTGGGGGGAGGCTTTCCGACGTGAACGCTTCCCCCGACCCCATCAACTGGTTGAACCGGCCCGGCCACGACGTACAACCCGACGGCTCGATCATCATCAACAACCTGCTGAAATCGACCGTCGCCGCTGCCACCCACCGTCTGATCGGCGAGGGACTCGACTGGACGCTCTCGATCTTTGTAGACAACTCCGGCGTCATCGCCTTTGACGACGAGCACGCCGTGTGCGTCAAAGTCGAAACGCACAACCACCCGTCGGCGATCGAGCCCTACGGCGGCGCGGCAACCGGCATCGGTGGCTGCATCCGCGATGTCATCGGGACCGGTCTGGGTGCGCGTCCGATTGCCAACACCGACGTGTTCTGCGTCGCCCCGCCCGACACGGCGAGCGTGCCGGAGGGCTGCCTCCCGCCCCGGCGCGTGCTGACGCAGATCGTCGCGGGCGTGCGCGACTATGGCAATCGCATGGGCATCCCCACTGTCTCGGGAGGAGTCCACTTCGATGAACGCTACATCGGCAACCCGCTCGTCTACTGCGGGTGCGTCGGTGTCATGCCCCGCTCACACGTCCGCGGCAAGGTCATTTCGGGCGACCTGATCGTCGCCCTCGGCGGGCGCACCGGGCGCGATGGCATCCACGGCGCGACGTTTTCTTCCGCGGAACTGGAGCACTCCGCCGCCGACGAGTTCTCCCACGCGGTGCAGATCGGCAACGCCATCACCGAGAAGCAGGTGCTCGACGCCATCATGCGCGCGGCGGTGGCCCTGCCTTTGGTGGCTTTGCCTTTGGTGGCTTTGCCTTTGGTGGCTTTGCCTTTGGTGGCCCCGCTCTCCGAGCGGGGCGAAAAGGGCTCGCCACTCTTCTCCGCGATGACCGACTGCGGAGCGGGGGGCTTCTCTTCCGCCATCGGCGAACTCGGCAAGGACACGGGGGCAACGGTCCATCTCGATCGCGCCAAACTCAAGTACGACGGGCTGTCCTTCACCGAGGTCTGGATCAGCGAGGCGCAGGAGCGCATGGTCCTGGCGGTCCCTCCTGCCAACCTCGCCTCGCTCCAGCGCATCTGCGATGAGGAGAGTGTTGAACTCGCGATCCTCGGAGAGTTCGCCCCTCCCGAAGGCTCCGCGCCAGGCAAGCCCGACCTCCGCCTGCTGTTCCGAAGCGCGGAAGTCGGCCGCCTCTCGATGCACCTCCTGCACGAGGGCATTCCCACGCCCACGCGCGAGGCGACCTGGACCCCCCCCACGACTCCCAAGCCCAACCCTCCCACACCCACGAGCAAGGGCGCGGGCGCATCGCTCGAAGCATCCCTGCTGGCGCTCCTTGCGCACCCCACCGTCGCCAGCAAGCACTGGATCATCCGCCAGTACGATCACGAGGTCCGCGCCGCGACCGTCATCAAGCCCCTGGTCGGACCCCTCGGCCGCGGCCCGGGCAACGGAAGCGTCCTCCTCCCCGTCGCCAACTCGACCCGCGGCCTCGCGGTCTCGCAGGGGCTTCAGACCGGCATCGGCGACCCGCTCGTCGGAGGCGATGCCTACCTGATGGCCCTCGCCTCGATCGACGAGTGCGTGCGCAACCTCGTCTGCATCGGCGCGGACCCCGACCGCATCGCGATCCTCGACAACTTCTGCTGGCCCAGTTGCACCAAGCCCGAGAATCTCGGCACGCTCGTCCGCGCGGCCGAGGGTTGCTACGACGGCGCGATCGCCTACCGCACGCCCTTCGTGTCCGGCAAGGACTCCCTCAACAACCAGTTCACGATGCGCGATGGGCGCACCATCGAGATTCCCCCCACGCTGCTCATCACCGGCGTCGGCATCGTGCCCGATGTCCGCAACTGCCTCACCAGCGATGCCAAGCAGCACGGCAACGCGATCCTGCTCGTCGGCGCAACCGGACCCGCGATGGGCGGCTCGCTCTATCAACGGGTGATCGGCATCGATGCCGCGCACGCTGCCACCGCCGCCCACGCCGATGCGCCCAACCTCGGCGTCCCCCCCACTGCCGATGTGCCCCGTGTGAACCTCAAACTCGGCCCTACCGCCGCACGCGTCATTTTCCGCCTGAATGAGATGGGCCTTATCCGCTCCGCCCACGACTGCTCCGAGGGCGGATTGCTCGTGGCACTCGCGGAGATGCTCATCGGCGGCTCGACTCCCGAGCGCCCCATCGGCGCGGCCGTCGATCTTGGCGCGGTGCCGGGCTTGGGTAGCCCCTCTCCTGGTGGCCCCGCTCTCCTGAGCGGGGTGCAGAACGTCCTCGGCCGCACCGTCGCCGCGTTCAGCGAGACGCCCTCACGCTACCTGCTGGAAGTCCGGCACGCGGACCTGCCGGCGGTCAAAGCCACGCTCGCGGCCTCGGGCCTCGCGCGCGCGGTGGTTGCGGTGCTCAATGACTCGGGCACACTCGACCTCAGCGATAAACTGCTTGACCCTATCGCGATCGAAACGCTGGCACAGGCTTGGCGTGCGCCGCTCGATTGGTAGACACGAGTAGAGGCTTGGGCGCACGCCTAAGCGTTCAGCAAGAACGCACAGGCTTGCGCGAGGGCCTCTCCATGTGAGGCCACCCTACTCCTCGTTCGCCACCCTTGCCGCCGCGACGACCTTGTCGCCCTCATCGAGTTTCACGATCCGAACACCCTGCGTGCCCCGGCCTGTCTCGCGGATCTCGCCGACGGGCATCCGCACGGTCATCCCGCCGCGGCTCGTCACCACCACGCCATCGATCGACCACACCCCCAGTGCCGCGACGGCCCGGCCGTTGCGCTCCGAGGCGTTGATATCCACCCGGCCCTTGCCGCCGCGGGACTGCGACCGCATCGGCCCGACTTCGGGCGCGACGCGGTACTCATCGACCGGCGTCCGCTTGCCATAGCCGTTCTCGCAGATGGTCAACAGCGCGAGCGTGGGGTCGATCGTCACCGTCTCATCGCCCTCGCGCCGCATCGGAACGCGCACCGCTCCGATCACCTCATCGCCATCGGCCAGATCGATGCCCTTCACACCCGCCGCCGGTCGGCCCATGACGCGCACATCTTGCTCGTCAAAGCGGATCGACATCCCTGCGGCGGTGGCGAGCAGCACATCGTCGTTGCCAGTCGTTTCCAGAACATCCAACAGGTGGTCATCGTCCTTCAATCCCACCGCGATCAGGCCGCTCTTGTGGACGTTGCGATAGTCCTTCAGCGGCGTGCGCTTGACAATCCCCTGTGAGGACAGGAACGTGAGATAAGTGCTCCCCGCCTCGAAGTTCTTCACCGGCAGGAAGGCCCGGACGGTCTCGCCCTCCTTCAGGTCGATGAAGTTGACGATCGGCCTGCCCTTGCTGGTCCGCGGCAGTTCCGGCAGTTCATACACGCGAATCTTGAACACCCGGCCGGTGTTGGTGAAGCAGAGCAGGTCGTCGTGCGTCGAGGCCACGAACATGTGCTCGATGAAGTCGTCGTCCTTGGTCGCCCCGCCGATGATCCCTTTGCCCCCGCGCGCCTGCTGGCGATAGGTCGAGAGCGCGACGCGCTTGGCGTACCCCTGGTTCGAGATGGTGACGGCCATCTCCTCGACCTGGATGAGGTGCTCGAGGTTGATGCTCGAGCCGCCCCCGCCCTCCTGGATTTCCGTCTGCCGCTCGCCCAGACGCCCGGCGTAACGCGCTCTCATGTACTCACAGTCCGCGATGATGATCGCGTTGACCCGCGCGGGCGTCGCGAGGATGTCCTCAAAGTCCGTGATCTCATCGACGACGCGCCGGTACTCGTCCACCAGCCGCTCGATCTCCAGTCCGACCAGTTGCGCCAGCCGCATCTCGCAGATCTTCTCCGCCTGGATGCGCGTCAGCGATACCCCCGCGCCCCCGTCTCGCTTCTCGGCTCGCAGCACCTGCTCCATCAGGCGGGCCGGAATCTTCGCGGCGAACTCGTGCGAATCCGCGATCCGGAACCGCTTCTCGATGAGTTTTTCGAGCGCCTCCGCCCGCGTCTGGCTCGACCGGATCAGCCGGATCACCTCGTCGATGTCGCACACCGCGAAGATCATGCCCTCCAGAATGTGCGCCCGCTTCTTGGCCTCCGCAAGCAGGTGCGCAGTCCGCCGGCGGATGACCACGCCCCGGTGCTCGATGTAGTACCGGATCAGGTCCTTGAGCGACAGCGTCCGCGGCTGGCGGTTCACCAGCGCGATGTTCGAGATGCTGAAGGTCTGCTGAAGCGGCGTGAACTCGTAGAGTTGGTTCTCGACGACCGCCGCGTCCGCGCCGCGCTTGAGTTCGATGACCACACGCACCGGGCTCTTGGCCGAACTCTCATCGCGCGCATCGGAAATGTCCGTGATGCGCCCGCCCTCGATCGCGTCACTGATGCGCTCGATGAGCGTCGTCAGACCCAGATTGAACGGGATCTTCTCGATCACCAGTTGCTGGCGGTCCTTGGACCCCTCCAGCGGCTCGACCCGCACCCGCCCGCGCAGCGTCACCTTGCCTCGACCCGTCGCATAGGCATCGACAATCCCGCCGATCCCCAGCACCAGCCCCCCGGTGGGGAAGTCGGGGCCCTTCATGCCGCGGCGCAGCACGTTGCCCTGCTCGTCCTTGACGTCCTGCATCAACTCGGCGATGGCGATCTCGGGCCGCTCGACAACGCGCATGATCGAGTCGAGCACCTCCACCGGATTGTTGGGCGAGAGCGAGGTCGCCATGCCCACCGCGATCCCCACGCCGCCGTTGATGAGAAGGTTGGGGAACTTTCCCGGCAGGACCGTCGGCTCCAGCAGACGGTCGTCGTAGTTGGGAACCATGTCCACCGTGCCGAGGTTCAGGTCCTCGAGCATGTCCACCGCCGCCTGCGTCATGCGGGCCTCGGTGTACCTCATCGCCGCGGGCGGATCAGGCGCGATCGAGCCGAAGTTGCCCTGCGGGTCCACCAGCGTGACACGCATACGCCAGTTCTGACCCATGTTCGTCATCGTCGGATAAATGACCGACTCGCCGTGCGGGTGATAGTTGCCCGATGTATCGCCGCAGATTTTGGCGCACTTCAGGTGCTTCTTGCCCGGCCACAGTTTGAGGTCGTTCATCGCGACCAGAATGCGCCGCTGCGAGGGCTTGAGCCCGTCGCGGACATCGGGCAGCGCCCGGTCCATGATCGTGCTCATCGCGTAAGTCAGATATGAGTCCTGGAGTTCCCGCTCCAGACTCAGGTCCACGATGTGCCCCCCGTTGCCTTCCCCGCCACTCTTCCCGGTGCCCTCCGGAGGTCCGCCACCGCCCGGCGGAACCGCGCCGCCGGCACCCGCAGCACTACCGCCACCCGCCGCGCCAGCAGGTCCATTTCCATTCGAACGCACTTGCGCCGGAAGGCGTGTTGGTGCGGCCGTCGCCGCAGAGTTCGGAGGGGTATCGGGCATCCGTTTCCTCGGTTCGATCGGCAGCCGGGGCTAGCCCACGAAACTGCCAAAAACAAGGTGCAACACCGCAGCGGAACCCGCGCCGGCCACGCGAGAAAACCGAGCGCCCATTCTAGGCAAAACCGACGCGGATTTCCCCGCCGCCGGTCCAGTTCCGCGCCTGTCTTCGCGTTCCGCGTCGACCCCGATTTCGATCCGTTCAGGGCGTCGGCGCAGGGCCTGTTTCGGCCTCTTCCTTGGCCGCACCCGCGCTCAACGCGTCCAGCGACCGCAGAACCTCGACTACCGTCAGCAGCGCCATGCTGGTTGCATCCGGCGGCATCGACTGATCCCACGGCGCAGCACGCACGCCCCCCACTGCCATCTCGACGTTCGGAGCCATCCATCCGATCGACTCGTCGGCCTGCAACTGGCGCAGGAACCGGAGCGACTGCATGAGGCGGCCCAGTTCCGCGTCCCGCTCCCACGGCTCCGTCAGGCGCTCATCCCGAAGCATCGTCGCAATGAACGCTAGTGGGCGTGCGCACTGCCACGTCGGCAGAGGTGATGCCGCCCTGGTGAACACGATCCCGCCCGCAAGGTCGAGCGAGTCGGCATCAAGGTCCGCCGGCACGATCTGGTGCTCCCAGACCTGCGCCCGCATCTCGCGCAGCGCAACGGCGGACGGAATGTCCGCAGGCTTGCCATCGGCGCCCGCGTCCTTGTGCTTGGCCAGTTCGATCTCCGCCCAGCCCAGCCAGGGCATGTGGGAGACGAGCCGCCCCCCGCCGCACGTCGCGAAGACCCGACGAACCGACGAGTCCACGCTCACGACCGCTGTCGACTCGTCGTTCACCGATTCCAACCGCATGGCCATCTTCGGGTACACGGAGTAGACGACCGCCCCCAGCCCCTTTTGATCCTCGGGCAAGTCACGGAACAAGTCCGCTGAGTCTGGCGACGCGCCCGCGATCCGGTTCTTCAGCGCGGAATGACGGCGCATCCAAGGCACGCCGCATTCGGCGGAGAGGTCCAGTCCGGAGAACGTGCAACTCTCGGTTAAAAGGAGCATGAGCGCTGAGGCGGGTTCGATTCGGGTCGGCTCACCCGAGAAGGAATGAACGATTCTGTCCGCGAATGCACCGCTCGCCTTTTCACTCGCCGATCGCAACCCGCCTCGCTCGTTCGCGTGCCGTCGCAACGAGAGCGATGCGAGCGCGGCCGTCTCTTGTCCAAACTCTGCCAACCCCGCGCCTAGTCTCGATCGCAGATGCCCGGCCATCCCCTCCGCCATCTTCCGCAGTTCCGCCGCGGACATCTCCGACTGATCGATCAACCGCGCGCCTCGATACAAAAACACCGGCTCCGCCCCCGGCTTGCACTGCGCCAGGTGCGTCGTGCGGAACTTGTACATCCGAACGCCGTGCCTGGCCCGCAGTTGGCGTGGCTCGTCCAGCGCTGCGGCCGCCCCGCCCTCACCCACTGCCTGTGCGGACACGCCCGACAGCACGCTGTGCGGGAGCGTGCCCGTGGCTATC
>CAYMWG010000087.1:0-10022 GCA_964393765.1 uncultured Phycisphaeraceae bacterium | reverse complement strand
CCCCCTCCATCGCCCCCCCCCACTTGGCGACACTTCCCCTTGCGGGGGAGGTGTACGTCTCACGGGCAACCAGCGAACCAGGTGGAAAGAAAGAAGAAGATGTCGGGGACGGCGATGCCGGTGACGCCGTCGACATCGGCGCTGGCGCTTTGCGCGAACCACGCGGAGAGGTACGCGAAGATGTCCGGCACTTCGCGGACGCCGTTGTTGTCGAAGTCGGCCGCGCACTGGTTGGTGTAGACGAGGGAGATCACGTCGTTGTCGGGGTAGTCCTCGGGCTCGGAGCCGGGGGCCGCGACGATGGAGGCGGTGATGACATCGCCGGCGTGCAACTGGAGGGGCGGCGAGGAGACGCGCTCGGTGGAGACGTAGCAGGAGCAGGGGTATCCTGGGCGGAAGATGTTGCAGAACTGGCCTGCATCGGGGCAGAAGCCGTCGCAGAAGTTGGGGACGCAGCCGCTGGCGATAGACGCGCCGACGTTAAGGATGTAGCTGGCGGTGACGACGGGCACATCGTTGACGAAGATCGTCACCACGCCGCTGAGGTTGAGGACGGTTCCCTCGAGCGTGTTGGTCACCGCGGGATCGACGCTGATGACCTGGCTGACGCCGTCGGGCGAGGGCTGGAGCATGATGCCCTGGGGCGTGCGGAACTTGCGGTCGGCGTGCGCGGAGGTTGCGGCGGTTCCGACTGTGGCGATGAGCGCGGCGATAGCGAGGATGTTCTTGTTCACGGCTGATCTCCTTGGGTTGTTCGGGCCTGCGGAGTGCGAGGCTCCGATGCAGAGAGCTGCCGCGAGCGTGCGAAACCTTGCACGCACGAGTCGCTGACCGCAAAGTTCTCCGCGATCAGGGGGGTGAAGATCCGCGGGGCGCGGCGAGTGCATCGGCGTTGGCGGTATCGCCCCCCCCTCCCGCGCACCAATGGGAATCATCCGCAGCGGGCGAACCAGATTGACAGGAAGGCAAAGATGTCGGGCACGCCGACGCCCGGAACTCCGTCGAGGTCGGCGCTCGCATTGCCGGCGAACCACGCCGCGAGGAACGCGAAGATATCGGGCACGCCGACGTTGCCGTTGCCATCGAAGTCGGCGCGGCAGGCGCACGCGTCCGGGTAGCCGTTGCCATCGGCATCGGCTGGTCCCGGGACCGAGAGGACGATGTTGTCCACCCAATGCTCGTTGGTCAGGCCGCCGGTGCGGGCACCGAACCCCGCGAGCCAGACCGCGGGTCCGAACCCGGGGATGTCGCTGGAGTCGATCGCCGGCAGCCACACGGGCGGCTCGTCGGTGAGGCGAAGGGTGAGCCGATTGCCGGTGATGTCGATCACCGCGCGGTGGACCTTGTTGTCGTCGAGGTTAAAGGGGGCCGCAATGCGAGCGATGGTCAGGCCGTTGTAGATGATCTCGACGGCGTTGTCGCCCTCTTCCCCGTTGTCGTAGGTATCGAACTGCACGACGAGCGCCCCGCCGCCCGCGGGCCCTTGCTCGGCAAAGAGCGCGGACGTATCGAACGTCGCCGCGTCCAGGAGGGCAAAGCAGAAGCCGTCGGCGCCGGTGCCGCCGCCGATGCGGAAGTCGAAGGACACTCGGACGTGCCCGATGGGCTCCGCGCTCAGCGGGCCGTGGACGATCGAGCCGGTGCGGAGCCTCTCGTCGGGCGTCAGACGGACAGCGGCATCGATGATCTCCGCCGCGCCGTTGAGGGTGAACGGGCCGGGCGAGTTACCGTCGAATCGGTGCGCACTGGCGATGGCGAGCGAGTCGCACACGTCGGGGTTGCTGTTGTCGTTGCAGTCGTTCAACGTCCCTTCGCACGCATCGGGCAAGCCGTTGAGGTTGCAGTCGGGGCCGAGAACCGGCCCTTCATGGTGCTCTCCCGGGCAGCACGCGCCATAGATGCTGCTGGAGACCTGTGTGCTGAGGCCGTGCGCATCGGTAACTGTGAACAGGAACTCGAACCAGAAGCGGTCGCTGGGGTCGCCGTGGGTGTCGATCAGCGCGACGCCCTGAGGGGCGTTGATGATCGGCTCGGGGTGGATGTGCGCGTTGTGGTGAAGGATCGGCTCCCAGCGGAAGGTGAGGTCGGCGGGAGAGTGCTCGGCGTCGCTGAAGGTTGACAGAAGGTCGATGGGCGTCGGGTCCTCCGCGCAGAAGATCCAGCCGTCGGGGGGGCTGTTGATCGAGGCAGCGGGGGGAGTGTTGTTGGGAGAAACGATGTGCGAGACCTGAGTGGTGATGCCGTCGGCATCGGTCACGCCGAGCGTGACATCATGCCGGCGCGGGCCGGTGGAGTCGGCGGGCTGCTCGAAGGCGTGCAACTCGCCCACGCTCACGAAGTTCGCGCTGCCGCCGGCATCGCCGATGAGCCTCACGCCATCGGCCGGCGTGGGCGCGAAGGTGAAGGTGTACACCTCGAAGTTCTCGCCGTCGTTGGCACCGGGATAGGCCGGCTCGACGGCCAGCCCCGTGGCGTTGACCCACACGCCGCCGATGCGAAGTTCGACGCGCACGGTGTTGAACCAGCCGCCATCGTCAAAGTGCACGCCCTCCTGGAAGATCAGCGTCGAGAGGGTTCGTGGGGAGTCGAAGGTGTAGCCGAGCCAGTCGCTGTCGAGGCCGTCGCCCTGCTCACCGTTGTGGAAAGTGTCGAACTGCAGTTGCGTGTCATCGGTGCCGACGGGTGGCCATGCGTAGTCCCGCCAGAGCGACGCGTTGGGGTTGCCGGTGCCGACGGGGCCGGGGGGGTCAAGCGAGAAGACGCGAGCGACGGGCGTGGCGAGTGCCGTGATGTCCGCCGCGCTGGTGTAGGTGTGGGTCGGATTCGGGAGCCGGCTTGGCGGGGTGCCGTCGCCAAAGTCCCAGGAGTAGCCGGTGAGGGGGAAAGACTCGGGGTCGTGGGAGCCCTCGCTCGAGAACTGCACGGCCAGGGGGAGGGGGCCGAAGTGCGGCGTGGCGTCCGCTATGGCGATGGGCGGCGCGGCGTTGCCGGAACTGATTCGGCGGACGCCCCCGAGGCCGAACTGGTTGTAACTGATGTAGTACAGCGCGTCATCGACGGGGTTGTATTCGATATCTACGAGGAAGGCGGGAGAGTCCACGAACGGTCGGACTTCCAGGAGCCGATCGGAGGCATCGAAGATGAGTTGCTTGATCCATCCTCCGGCGTAGTCGCCGTGGTAGTAGGAGTTCTGCCACGCCTCGGGGAACCTCGTGCCGGTGTACCACGCACCTCCTGTGGAGGCGCTGCCGGTGAAGTTGCCCGGACCTGCAACCGGGCAACCCGGCTCGCCAAGGACCGCGGTGGTCGCGGTGCCGTCGGTGAACGTCGGGACTCGCGTAGTAAGGAAATCTCGCCAGTCCAGGACGGGGCGTGTGTGCCTCCAGAGAGGCGCATCCGCGGTAGACGCGATCTGGACCCCAGGATCGCAAGGGTTTGGCCAGGATGGCGCGGCGAGCGAGTCCTCGATCAGAAGGTCGCGGAAGAAAAAGTTCTGCTGCGTACACGCACCGATCTCGAAGAGCGGGTTTGGTGCGTTGGCGTTGGAGGCCTGCGACGCGGCGAACTCGGGGCGGGGCGTGAGGCCCTCAAACAGCGGCCACCCCATATTCAGTCCGCCGGACGGAGCGATGTTGAGTTCCTCGCGCTCGCCATAGCCGACATCGCCCAGGTACACCGTGCCGGGGTCGGCATCGTCAGGATCGGTCGAGCCGGTGCCGGGCCGGAAGGTCCAGCGGTAGGGGTTGCGGAGCCCGAGCACCCATGTGCGGGAGCGGGCGCTCCGCGGATTGTTCGCGTCATAAAACGGGTTGCTCGGGATCGCGTCGCCGGTGGCGGAGTCGATGCGGAGCACGCGTCCGCTGAGGCTATCCAGCAGTTGGGAGCGGAAGGCGCCGACATCTTCATCCGGGCGCAGGATGCCGTCGGCCAGCGCGGTGTTGCTGGACCCGCCGATGTTCCCGCCGGTGTCGACGGTCTCGTAACTCGCGCCGTCACCCGCGCTGACGAGGAGCGTGCCATCGTCGCCGAAGTTCATCGTGCCCACGCCGTGAGACTGGTGACAATGCGCAAAGCCGGTGGAGACGGTCTCGCCGATGAGCACGAGGCGCGAGACCGGATCGACCGCGGTCAGGTCGCTTGACGCGGTCGCGGTGTAGCGGGCGACGCGCCCGATGGTGTCGCGGAAATACTCGTTCGTATCCGGGTCGTACTCGGGCGTGCCGAAGTGCGCGAGGTGGTGGAAGTCCACCGTGTAGAGCAGGTAGATGTGGCCGTTGGCCAGGAAGTTCGGGTCGAGCACGAAGCCGACGAGCCCGAAATCTCGCCAGTCGCCGACCTCCTCGCTGATATCGATGAGTGGCGTGACGGAGCGCTGGTCGTTCTCGAGGACCCACACACGTCCGGCTTTCTCCCACACATAGCCGCGCCCGTTCGCGTCGAACGTGATCCCCACTGCCTGGTTCCACTCGCCTGGCGCTATGGGGCGGTCGAGAAACCCCGGGGGAACCGCCGCGGCTTGGTGCGCAGGAAGCGCCAGCAGGAGCAGGACGGAACAAAGAGTCGTGGGGAGCCGCAAAGCGTGTCGTGCGCGCATGGATGAGGTGCCTTCGATGGGGGACCACGCGAGACAACCCCCCCGCCTTCCACTCCACTGCGCTGATTGATGAGTCGGTTCTCGTGGCCGCAGGCTTTATCGGACATCGGCAGTATGAAGGCTGGGGCCGGGGCTGACCAGAGGGAAGGAGAAGAAAGTGCGCGGTGGCGCTCTGACCGGCCTCGAGATATAGGGCAAGCCCTTGGATAAGGGACGTTCGCGAAGCCGATGAGCCTAGACTACGCCCCGGTTATGCCTTCGGAGGTTCTCATGCGGCAGACAGTCTTTCGCGATGCGTTGGTGTTTGCGCTGCTGGTCGGCGTGGCCGTGGTCAGCCGACTGCTCCCGCACGATCCCAACTTCACGGCGGTGATGGGTGTCGCGTTGCTGGCATCGGTCGTGTTCCGCTCGCGGATTGTCGCCGCGGCGGTGCCGCTGACGGCGATGGTGATCAGCGATTCGGTTCTGGGCTGGTACGAGTGGCGGCTGATGCTCGCGGTCTACGGCGCGATGCTTCTGCCTCTGGCGGTGGCGCCGCTGCTCCGCGCCGGGCGTGCCGGGAATCGCCTGGCGCGCGTCGGCCTGGCTTCGGTCGCGTGCTCGCTTCTGTTCTTTGCGATCACCAACAGCGCGGTCTGGGCGTTCGGTACGATGTACGAGCCGACGATCGTGGGCCTCGCGGCGAGCCTTGTTGCAGGTCTGCCGTTCCTGAAGTATCAGCTCGCGGGCGACCTGTCGTGGAGCCTTGTGCTGTTCTCGGCCCTTGCGCTTTGGCCGCGGTCAATCGGCACGGCACGGGCACCGTTGTTCGCTCCGCGAGCTGCCTGAGCGGGCGCACCCGCTCCGCTCGCCCGGTCTGCAAGGTCCGGAGAACGCGACCTTCCCGAATAACACGATGTTGATCTGGCCGGAGTTTGCCGGTCAGGCATGATGTGGGCCGTTCACTGTTCGATTCCTTGGGGACTCGTCAGTGCGGTCAGCCGCGGGCGCCCCAACGCGCACGCGGTCCAACATCACGCAGCGAGGAGAGAGAACCATGCTGCCTCATTCGTTCGTTTCCGCCGCGATTGCGGCGGGGGCTATCGGTGCGCTCGGCTTTGCCGGCGCTGCCCAGGCCGTCGTCTCCACCGGGAGTTACTACCTTGCAAACCATCCGGACGGGAGCGCGCGGCCGCCGGAGTATGGAATGCGGCTCGACGAGTTGTACAACCACTCGACGGGGCACGACATCTTCACGTTTGACTTCAACAATGCGCAGTCGCTGATGGTGCTCGACGCGAGCGCGACCACGATCCGTATCCACGGCGTGGCGTTCGGCGGGCGCGATATCGGCGGGGCGTACGCCAACGACCAGTACCTGGGCTTGTACACCATCGACTTCCTGTACACGCTGGGCGTGGGTCAGGTGCCCGGCGATGACGACACCTATGTCAACGCGGCCAACCACGCGAACCAGGGCTCGATCCTCACGCCTTTGAACGAGATCATCCCGTTGTGGGACGAGCGCGGCGGCAACGGCTTCTCGCTGCGGCTCGGCGATGAGAACAACGACCAGGGCCACCGCGGTCACGCGGGCGACTCCGGCTGGGGCTGGATGAACCACCATTCCCCAGAGCATCACGTCGAGAGCGGCGACTGGCTCTTCACGATCGGAGCACCCGTGCCGGCACCCGGCGCGGGCGTGATCCTGCTCACAGGAATGGGGCTGATGGGCCGCCGCCGGGCATCGTAAGTCGAGTGAGCACCAAGACTTGAGTGCTGGAACAAGGGAGCATCGTGGCTCCCCTTTTTCCATGCGCAGGCTTTGCCGAGTGTGACCCAAGCGCGACCTCGAACCAGCGCGCAAATCGATGAAACGCATTTCACAGGAGTTTTTTTCCGCGCGCAACCTCTCGATGCACCACGACTTGTGTGCCCCTCGCGGAACATGGGCGGTTTCTCATTTGCGTGATGCGCGTCGTTCGGCCATACTGCAAGTCTCTCACTCGCGTTCTTTTTGTTAAGGAGCCCCGCGGCGGTTTTTACACCCTTCCTCTCTCAGGGTGCCATCATTATGAATACGAATCAGTTGGCTCTCGCCGCGGCAGCGGTGGGGGCGGCGCTTTTGAGCGTCACCGCATCGTCCGCGCACAGCGCGGTTCTCGACCCGGGGCAGTACGTCCTGCTCAATCACCCGTCGGAGTCCGACCCGTCCGGGCTTCGCCTCGACGAGTTGTACAACGTGAACGCGTCGCAACAGGACATCTTCCTGTTCGACTTCGAGCACTTGTCGTCGCTGATCGTTTTACATCTGACCGGCTCGACGATCCGGATCTCCGGCCAGGTCCATGGCGGGTATTGGCGGGAAGGCGTCGGGTACGTCAACGGCGTGCATCTGGGCGTCTACACGCTCGACATGTTCTACGACGATGGCCTCCGCGAGGCACTGGGCGACGACGACCTCGTGATCGACACGATCGATAACAGCAACACCGGCACGATCATCACACCCGCGGGGCAGACAATCCCCCTCTACGACGAGCGCGGGACCGATGATTTTTCGCTGCGGATCGGCGATGAGAACAGCGACCAAGGGCATCGCGGCTTTGACGGCGTGTCGGGCTGGGGCTGGCTCAACCACGGGTCCAACCCCGCGCTGCACCGGCAGTTCGGGGACTTCCTCTTCGCAGTCGGGCCGCTGATTCCCGCTCCCGGAGCGGGGGTGATGGCGGTCATCGCGCTGGGTGTGCTGGCTTCGCGCCGCCGGCGATAACTTCGCGCGGACCTTGTCGGAAGATCGGAAGGCGGGCGCGGCGATTGCGCTCGCGAGCGCGGAGGCGTGAACTTGATGCAGGGAGCGGGCGAGCGCCGATCAACTCCCCGGCCCGGTACTCGGGCCGGGAGACACTCATGGCCGCGCCGACTCCGCCGAACAGCACCGCTCCGATCGTCGGGGATGCGCATCCCGTTCCCGCCATCGGCGCTCCGCTCACGTCCCTGAAGGCCTTCGTGCCCGACCGACGCCGGCACCGTCGCTTCACGATCGAGCGTGACGGGAAGGTGTACCGGACGCTGTCGCGGCAGTACGTCTCGTCCAAGACGCGCGACCTGTCGGTGGGCGGCGCGCTGCTGGAGGTCGATTCGGATCGGCCGTTCACCGCTGGCGAGCGTGTGGATATCGGTGTGGCATCCTCGACCGACGGGATCATCCGCAACGAGTCGATGGTGCAGGCGGTCGTGATCCGCGCCGATGCCGTCCGCGGTAAGAAACAGACGATCGCGGTGCGGTACCTGGTGGCGGAACGGGCGCACCACGCCGCGGCGTGATCGGGTGGGTGCCTGGGCTATCGCCTGAGCCGCACGCTCGCCTGCTCGAGGATCGCGCTGGCGACCTGCTCGGGGTTGTAGCCAGCGGTGAGCAGTACGCAGGGCTTGTCGGCGGCGGCGGCAAGTTCTTTGGCCTCATCCACATGCAGGTGGCCGGCGAGCTTGATTATGACGATCACGGCCGCGGTATCGGTGCGGGAAATGGGGCCGCGCATCGGCGTGCCGGGGCCGTGCTCGGTGAGGGGCACCCACTCGGCATCGGCCAACTCGAACGCATCGACAAATCGTGCGACGGCCTCGGTCTTGCGCTCGCCACCGATGATCACGATGCGCTTGCCGCGGAGGAGCTCGCGCACCTCGAGCACCGATGCGCTCCATTCGCGGTCGGGCGCGGACGGTGCATCCTCGCCTGCGGGCGGTCGCTCCGCGGCTTCGAGTAGCGACCGGAGCGAGGGGGAGGCCGGGGCATCCACGGGGTGCATGGCCGCGGCCTCGGCACCCAAGGCGTCGACGACGCGCCGGTCGGTCGCGGCGACCCCCATGCCGACAAGCCGGGCGATCGCCTCGGAGACCTTGGCCCAGTGCGCGGGTGAATCGTCAGGCCCGTTTCTGACGATCTGGCGTGCCTCGTAGCGGATGGTGCCGGTCGCGGCCTTGATGTCCTTGGCCTTGGATGCGCGATTGTCGATCCGCGAGGAGAGCTGCGCGATGCGCTCGCGCACGTCGGCGGAGTTGAGCGGGTCCGCGGGGTCGTCGACGGTCATGTGCCGGGTGACGAACACGCGCCGCGCGGCGGTCTCGCGTCGCAGCCACAGGTGGGCCTCGTCCTGGTCGCGGTCCTCCCGGGCCCTTGCGTCGGCGAGCGCGACGCGGAGCGCCGAGTTGGCCTCGGCGAGCAGGTGTAGCGAGACAGCGCCGTCCGCGGGCGTCGGGCCGGAAGCGGCGGCATCGATTTTTCGTACGAGCGCGACGGCCTCGGCCTGGGCCTCGTATGCCGCGGCGATGGTCCGGAGCGAGTCGTCGTCGGGCTGGGTCGAGTCGCGCCTGAAGACGGCGAGGTAGCACTGGTGCATGGCCTTTGCGCGGGCGATCATCGCGTTCATCTGCTCGCGCGATGCGAGCTCCGCGTCGGCGTCGGCGAGGGTGGCCCGACGCTCGATGAACAGGTTGCACGCCGCAGCCTTGAGGCGGCAGCGCGTCTCGATGAGGGCTAGGTCGATGTCGTCACGGTCGGTGAAGTCGGGCGGGGCGTCTTCGGGGTTGGGCTTGCCCTCGAAGATCGCCTGCCGAGCCCGGCCGATCTCCTGGGTCGTCCCTGTGAGCGGGACATGGACCATGGCATCGCCGAGCTTGAGGGGCACCAGCGCCGACGAGAGCCGCGGGGCGGGTACACCGTGGGGCGGCGGAGCCGATGGGCGATCGGGCGCGGGGCGGGAGTCGGGAGCCGCCGGTGTGCCGCCTCCTTTGGCGCTGGCGGCGCCGACGACGGGGGGCTTGCCTTCAACTTGCGACGATGCGAGCCCCGCTTCCTCGCACAACCAACGGCCTACAAGCGCAACAACTCTTCGGACCGGCTCGGAGCGTTCCAGGTGAGGGCGGAGCGCCTGCGATAGTGCATCGGCGAGCTGGCGGAGTTCGGGGTCGGTCATGGGCGTGCCCTCGGGGTGACTATGGGAGCAACAGAAGTCGTGGCGGTGTTTCCTAGTATCGTACATGCTCTGGCAGCCTTCTCTCCCCGAGAAATACACAACCGCGACGCCCCAGCAACTCGGTGAGTGGATCGACGCGCGACGCGCCGAACTCGGCCCGAGGTTGGTGATCCTGGGGCATCACTACCAGACCGATGAGGTGATCCGGCACGCCGACTTCACGGGCGACTCGCTCAAACTCAGCCAACTCGCGGCGACGCGCGTCGCGGAGCAGGGGGCCAGGTACGTTATTTTCTGCGGCGTCCACTTCATGGCCGAGACCGCCGACCTGGTCACGCCCGACGAGGTCGCGGTCATTTTGCCCGATATGTCCGCGGGATGCTCGATGGCGGATATGGCGGACTACGACGATGCGCTCGCGGCGTGGGATTTGATCCACGCGACGCTGCGGGGAGGGAGTGGCGGGCGTGGGG
>CAYMWG010000086.1:0-10080 GCA_964393765.1 uncultured Phycisphaeraceae bacterium | reverse complement strand
CCCTGGCCCGCCGCCTTGTCCTGCGCCACCTTCTGCGCGGTCCCCATCGCCGCTTCAAGGCTCGCGACCATCGCCGCCCGCAATCCGCGGCCGCTTTGCCCCGCCTCGTGCAGCGAGTCCATCGCCCCGCACTTGATCAGCGACTCCAGCGTCGTCTTGTTCAGCAAGTTCGCGCCCGTTCCGCCGCCCGCGCCGTTCCCCGCTGTGCCGCTGGCCGCCGCCGAGGCGGCGGACTGGATCGCCAGCCGTGCCATCACCCGCTCGCAGAAGTCAAAGAGGGAAGCAAAGGGACGCGGGACCAGGCGATCGAGCGAAGGAGCGGGTCCAACCCCTTCGTCGCTCCGCCCGTCCGTCGCTTCATCGCTCCCTGCCCTTGCTGAGTCTCTTTCCTCAATAATCGCCCCGATCGCCTTGTCCCCCGCCCCCTTGATGGCCCGCAGCCCGAATCGCACATGCCCGTGCAGCGCATCGCGCGGCTCGCCGGGGTCGAACACCACGCCGAAGTCCGCCCTCGACAGATTCACATCCGGCGGGCGCACCTCCACCCCGACCTTGCCGCTCACGAACCGTGTGCGCTTGCAGTCCTCGACGTAGGTGATCCAGTCGCCGATCTTCTGCGCCTGGCTCTCGTACGTCAGGAACGCGGCCATGTACTGGTTGGGGAAGTATGTCTTCAGGTACGCCGTCTGGTACGCGACGATGGCGTACCCCGTCGAGTGGCTTTTGTTGAAGCCGTAGCCCGCGAACTTCAGGATCAACTCGAAGAGTTCCTCCGCGCCCTGGCGCGATAGCCCCTGCTTCTGCGCGCCCTCGATGAACTTGGGCCGCTCCTTGTCGATCTTGTCGTACCGCTTCTTGCTGATGTTCTTGATGAGCGTGTACGCGTCGCGCAGGCCGATCCCGCCCAGGCCATGCACGATCTGCATGACCTGCTCCTGGTACACCATCACGCCGTACGTCTCGCGCGTGAACTCGTCAACAATCGGATGCACCCGCGGCACCTGCGCCTGCCCGTGCTTGCGCTTGTTGTAGTCGGGGATCAGGTCCATCGGACCCGGCCGGAACAGCGCGTTCGCCGCGATCAGGTCCTCCAGGCGGTCGGGGCGCATATCCACCAGCAGCCGGCGCATCCCGCCCGACTCGAACTGGAACACGCCGGTCGTGTCCGCCCGCGCAAAAAGGTCGAACACCCTCGGGTCGTCGTAGGTCAGGCGCTCGAGGTCGAGGGGGTGAACAGAACCCATGGATTGCAATCCATGGGTTCTTGTCGGCCTCGCCCTCCCGACCGCCCTCCACACCTCCTCCTCGCTCAGCGTTTCCCGGATCAACTTCCGCGCACGCTCCACCACGCTGATCGTCCTCAGCCCCAGGAAGTCCATCTTCAGCAGGCCGACCTTCTCGCACGTCGGCCCGTCCCACTGCGTCACGACTTCGTGCTCCGCCGCGCCCGACTGCTTGTACAGCGGGACGATCTCGTTCAGCGGGCGGGTCGCCACGATCACTCCCGCGGCGTGGACGCTCGCGTGCCGGGCCTGCCCCTCGATCGTCCGCGCGTGGTCGATCAGCGACCGCAGCGTCCCTGCCTCCGCGCGCTGGCCCGCGGGCAGGTTCAGGTGCAGTTTCTCGATCGCCCCCGCGTCGCCCTCGTACAACTTCCGAAGTTCGGGCTCCTGCCGGAGCGCATCATCGAGCGTGATGTTGAGTTGCTCGGGCACCAGTTTGGCGACACGATCGGCCACCGGCAGCGGGACGGCGAGCACCCGCGCCACATCGCGGATCGCCGCGCGGGCCTTGAGCGTCCCGAAGGTGATGATCTGCGCAACGTGCCCGTACTTGCGACGCACATAGTCGATCACCGCCGCACGCCCGTCCTGGCACAGATCGATATCGATATCCGGGTACTCGGAGCGGTCGGGGTCCGTGAACCGCTCAAACAGCAGGCCGTACTTCACCGGGCACGCGTTGGACAGCCCCAGCACATACCCGACCATTGTGCCCACGCCCGATCCACGCGCGTTCGACGGAATTCCCTGCTGGCGGCCCCAGTTCACAAAGTCCCAGACGATCAGAAAGTACGCGGCGATGTTCTTGTCGCACAAGATCTTCAGTTCGCGCTCAAGCCGCGCGCGGATGTCGCTCATCTGGCCGCCACTCGTGCTCGTTGACGCGATCTCCGGCCCGTACCGCCACACCAGCCCCGCGTTCGCGAGCATCCGCAGCGCAAGGTCGCACTCGCCCTTGGCCTCAGCGCCCGCCGCGGCCCGATCCGCCTCGGTGGCATCAACATCGAAGCGGAGCGGCACGACCTCGAACTCGTTGCAGTACGCCGCGAACCACGCGGACAGATCGCCGGCGAACGCCGGGGCGTCCCACGTCGGCATTCCCTCCCACTCATCGCGCACAGCGTCCCCTTGCCCATCTGCTGCGTTGCTGCTTTGTTGCTCCGCCGCCCGCCGCACCACCCGCACCATCGGCGCATGGTTCTGGCCGATCGGCGGCCTCGCCCCGCCGATCGCGCACCTCGCCGCGATCCGCAGCGTGTTGTCGAGCGCCTCGTGCCCGATCTGCTCCCACTCCCCGCCGACATAGTGCTGCTCGAAGACCTCGCGCATCTCCGCCGGCGACTTCACATACAGCGCCTCGGGATAGTGCAGCCGCTCGGCATCGTGCTTCACCTTCCCCATCGAGATGCAGATCAGCGTGTCGTGCGCATCGTGGTCCTCCGCCCGCAGGAAGTGCGAGTCGTTGTCGCACACCAGCGGCGCGCCCACCTCGCGCGCCAGCCGCACAAGGTGCTTATTGATCGAGTTCTGCTCCGGCACATGGTGCTGGAGTTCGATATAGAAGCGGGGGCTAGAGGGAAGAGGGATCGAGGGATCAAGTGATACCGACGCGGCGATCCCATCCCCCGATCCCTTCCCCACTTCCCCACTTCCAAATGCATCCCTATGCCACACCGCGCTCTCCAGCGCTTTCTCCCACCACTTGCTGTCCCCCGTCCGCTCGAAACTCAGCAGGTGGTCGCCGATCTCGCTCCCCAGGTGCCCGTTGATCGCGATCAGCCCCGCGCTGTGCTTTGCCAGCAACTCTCGGTCGATCCGCGGCTTGAAATAAAACCCCGTCAGGAACGCCTCCGAACTCAGGCGCACAAGGTTGTTCCAGCCCTCCTGCGTCTCGGCCAGCAGCACCAGGTGGTACCCGCCATCGGACACGCCCGTGAACGTCCGGTCGCGCCGGTTGCGCTCCGGCGGCGTCACATACGCCTCAATGCCCAGGATCGGCACGATGCCCGCCTCTTTCGCGGCCTGATAAAACACCGCCGCGCCAAACAGGTTGCCGTGGTCCGTGACGGCCACCGACCACATACCCAGTTCCTTCACGCGCGCAACGAGCTTGTCGACCCGGTTGCCGCCATCGAGCAGCGAGTACTCGCTGTGCAGGTGCAGATGCGCAAAGCCCTTCCCGAGGTCCTTGGGCGAGCCGTCGGGGTTGAGCCACTTGGCGAGCGGGCTGTCGGGGGGGACGGGCACTTGGTGGGCCGGCACTCCGTGCCGGTTATCTTTGTTTGGGTGGCTCGGCACTCCGTGTCGGCTACCGGCGACTTCAGCGCGCACCGCAGCGGTCGGCGCAGCCGCCTTCTCCACTCCCTTGGCTCGCATCGGTCCCGGCATGTGCTCGCTCTCTTGCCCGCGACAGATCCCGCCGCCGTACAGGCATGGTCCGCCCCGCCGGAGGGAACGTCAAGCGCGGCCACCGCCGAGGCCGTGGCATTCGCCGGGACGGGCCTTGGACCGTCCAACTACAATCCCCCATGCTCCAACTCGGCGTGAACATCGACCACGTCGCCACCGTCCGCCAGGCGCGTTACCGCGACGACGCCGCGACGGACAGCGCGGAGCCCGACCCCGTCCGCGCGGCCCACGAGGCCGAACTCGGCGGCGCAGACGGCATCACCGTCCACCTGCGCGAGGACCGCCGCCACATCCAGGACCGCGATGTTCACCTGCTCCGCAGCCTCGTGCGCGTGAAACTCAATCTCGAGATGGGCGCGACCGACGAGATGGTCGGCATCGCCTGCCGCGTCAAGCCCGACACCGCGATGCTCGTGCCCGAGGGCCGGCAGGAGGTCACCACCGAGGGCGGGCTTGATGTCGCCGCTAACCTGCCGCGTCTCAAACAGGTTGTCTCACGCCTGCGCGACTCGGGCCTCATCGTCTCGGCGTTCATCAACACAGATGAAGCCCAGATCGGCGCGGCCATCGGCGCGGGCTTCGACGTGTGCGAGGTCCACACCGGCCCCTACGCGCACGCCTTCGCGTCCTGCGGCGGAGACTTCCGGCGCGAGCAACTGGCCGCGGAACTCGAGAAGGTCGCCGTCGCCGGCAGCCGCATCCGCAGCGCGGGACTGCGCTTCAACGCCGGGCACGCGCTGAACTACCACAATGTCGGCCCCATCGCCGCGCAGTCGGGCATCGCCGAACTGCACATCGGCCATGCGATCGTCTCGCGCGCCATGTTCACCGGCCTCCGCGCTGCCGTCCGCGAGATGAAGAACTTGATGCAGGCCTTTGGTGGCACCGCCTTTGGTGGCACCGCCTTTGGTGGCACCGCCTTTGGTGGCACCGCTCTCCAGAGCGGTGCAGAGTAACAACCATGTCCGCCACTCCCTCTCCCTCCTCCAACCCATCCAACACCCCCGCGGCCTGGGCCATCGACCAACTGCTCCCCGAGCCCCTTCCTCCCGACCCGTTCCCCCTTTTCCTCGCGTGGTTCAGGCGCGCACGCGACCAGCGCGTCCAGCCTAACCCGAACGCCTTCAGCCTCGCCACCATCGACCCCGATGGCGCGCCCTCAACCCGCATCGTCCTGTGCAAGGACATCGACCCGACGCGCGGCTCGTTCACCTTCTACACCAACTACCGCGGTCGCAAGGGACGCGCTCTCGACGCCCACCCCCGCGCCGCCGCGGCGTTCCATTGGGACACCCTCGACCTCCAGGCTCGCTTCGAGGGGCTGGTCGTGCGCGCCAGCGCCGCTGAGAGCGACGCCTACTTCGCCACCCGGTCGTGGATGAGCCGCATCGGCGCGTGGGCCAGCGACCAGAGCCAGCCCGTCGCGTCCCGCGCCGCGATGCTCGCCAGGGCCGATGCCGCGCTCCGCCGGTTCGGCATCGACCCGGCCCATCCGCCCGGGGCCGACGCTCAGATCGATGTTCCGCGTCCGCCTCACTGGGGCGGGTTCCGCCTCGTCGCGTCGTACGTCGAACTCTGGGTTGGCAGCAAGGTCCGTCTGCACGACCGCGCCTGCTGGCGGCGTGACCTCGCCGCGACCCGCGACGAGAGCGGAATGCTCTCGGACGTTGCGGGCGGGGGTAACTGGGTTTCGATGCGCCTCCAGCCCTGACGTTATCAGACCCGCGCGCCCATGTGTACCCCGCACTGAAAGATTCCTCACGCCTCGCGCGCGACCGGGGCCAAGCCGCGAGCCTGTCGGGCCGATTTCATCTGAGATGTCTGGGCTTTCCCGCGACAACCCCGGGCCACGATGGCCGTGCGCATGGCCGTCGCCGTGGGTGCGCCCATGAAGCCCAGACGCGACCTCTCAGCCGGGGAACTCGAGACGCTCCACCAGAGCCTCTCGCGGATGCTCGACAAGATCGGCTTGGAAACCCAGCCGCGCGTCGCGCTGCGCGTGCTGGAACTGGCCCAGAGCACCGACAACCGCGTGCAGGACTGGGCCGATGCCGTCAAGACCGACTGGTCGCTCACCGGCCGCCTGCTCAAACTCGCCAACTCCGCCTTCTATGCCCAGCGCGCCCCCGTCACCAAGGTCGAGCGCGCCCTCGTGCTCCTCGGCACCGAGCGCACCAAGGCCATCTGCCTGGGCTTCTACCTCAGCCGCGCGGCCACGCCCGACGGTGTCCGCGACCTGACCCGGCGCATCTGGGGCCAGTCGGTCTATCGCGCCAGCCTCGCCAGCGCGCTGGCCAAGACCAGTTGCCCCGGCCTCGTCGGCGAGGCCTTCGTCGTCGGCCTCATGCTCGACTGCGCGGTCCCGCTCATGGCACGCCTCCTCGGCGATGACTACGTCCGCCTCCACAACGCCTGCGACTCCCCCGCTGCCCTATTCGCCTCGGAGTTCGACAACCTCGAGTTCACCCACACCGATGTGGCCGCCACGCTCGTAAGGCGCTGGAAACTCCCGATCATGCTGGCTCGCCCGATCGTCTGGCACCACGCCGCGCCGCCTGTCCGTCACAACGGTGACTCGGTCGCCTCCCTCCAGCGCATCGCCCACTTCGCCGGCTCGATCCGCCTCGGAGACGATTGCACGCCGCAACTCCCCGCGACCCAGCCCTCCGACTCGACACGCATCTTTGACCTCTCACCGGGCGACCTGCGGGGTGTCGTCGCCGCCGCGAGCATCGAGTATCAGGCCACCCTCGAGATGTTCTCCCATCTCGGTGACAGGCTCGAAGACCTCGATGCAGTCGGCGGAACCGTCTGCTTGCAACTCGCCGAGTTGATGGATGCGCAGATCGAGCGAGCACTGCGCGCCGAGACCCGCGGCGGCGCGGAGCGCCTCCACGTCGCCGGGTACAGCATCGAGGTCGAGCCGGGAAACAGCGGCGAGGTGATCGCCTTCATCGCCGGCGCCAAAGGCGAGCGGCTCCTTTCGTGCAGCGTACGACCCGAGAACGAGACCGCCGAGTCCATCCGACGCAAACTCGGGCTCGAAGAAGCCGCGGACACGGACATGCGCCAACTCATGCGAGTCATCCAGGCCATGGCCGCGTAAGCATCGACATGCTGGTGCGATTCCCTCCCTCTCCCGCACTACACTCCGCGTCCCGCCCGCCGGAATCTCCCGGGCGCGAGCAACCGGAGTCAGCACATGGCCAAGAAATCCAACCGCTTGAAGAAAGCCGCGGCCAAGGCGACCACGGCCAGGCCCGCCAAGAAGTCCGGCAAGAAATCCGCCGCGAAGGCCGTGAAGAAGCCGGCCCGCAAGCCCGCTTCCAAGGCCCCCGCCCGGCGCGCCGCAGCGCCCAAGGACATCCGCACAATCGGCACCGGCGGCGGCGAATCCGCAGGCGACGTCGGACGCTCGCTCGTCGAGATGTTCAACAAGGGCGAGTTCCGCGAGATCGAGCAGAAGTTCTGGTCCCCCGCCATTGTCTCGTGCGAGGGCGAGGGTGTGAGCATGGAGTGGGTCGGCCGGCGCGCGGTGGCCCGCAAGGGCGAGGAGTGGTACGCCGCCAACCGCATCCACGGCGCGAGCGCTGAGGGGCCATTCGTCGGGGCCAGCGGCTTTGCCGTCAAGTTCCGGATGGATGTCGAAAGCCTTGCCGATGGCACCCGGAACGTCATGGAAGAGGTCGGGGTCTACACCATCCGCAACGGCAAGATCGTGCGGGAGGAGTTCATGTACGGCGGCGGCCAGGCGACCGCCTGAAACCCCGGAATCTCGTCACGACAATCCGAACCGGCATCGTGGCGCGGGCGTATGAAACTGTGGAGGGTGTGTTTACAAGACGCACCCTTGCAGAGTCGCTTCATTTCTCTTCTACCAAACGCCCCCGGATTGCCTCCTCGGGGGCGTTTTGGTTTTTTGCCGCCCCGCGAGTTACGCGCGCTTCATCGTGCGACTGGTGCGCTAATCGCCGCCGGTTTCGGGTGGTTCCCGTCGAAAATGCCCCGATAATTCGGCCGCACATCCGTCGCAAGCCTCAAGACCTTCCGTCACACCGTCGATTCATCCCGACGCGAGCATTCGTTCCTGCCTCGCGACGGAGGCACCCCATGCGCCCGAGCAAGATCAACGTCCGTCCCGTCGCCGTCAGACCCAGCGGGCGCGACACGCTCAAACTCGAGCGTCGCGGCGGCGAGCGCGAGCCCGGCACCGGGACCATGAGCGCGACCTACACCAACGGGCGCGACCGCTACGGCCTGACCCACCTTGAGATCGTGGACCGCTCCGATCGCGGCCTGGGCGCGCTCACCCGTTCAGCCCTGGAACCCGGGATGACCGTCACGCTCTGCCCCGAGGGTTCCGGCGTTCCGTGGATGGCCGCCTTGTGCGTCCGTTGCGAGCCGGCGGGCGACCTGTTCCGCGTGGGCCTGGCGTACTCCTCACGCCGAATCGCCGCCTGAGTGCCACTGACCTTCATACCTTGCAGCGCGTGCCACTGACCTTCCAGGTCAGTGGTTTTCCTGGTCCCGCTCACACCTTCCGGATCATCGCCTCGCGCTCGGCCCCCGTCAGCACCTTCGCGGCGTCCGTCAGCCACCTCCACCCGTCCTGCCGATATCCCGCTGTCGGTTTGAGTTCCGGCAGCCGCGCGTTCCAGTACCGGTTGAAGCGGCCCATCAGCGTCTCTCGCGTCAGTTTCGCCGCCATCGATGCCAGCGCGACAGGCAGGTGGTGCGACTCGGCCTCGGGCATGAACTGCACCACCATCCGGCGCGAGCCCGAATCCACCTCGTAGCGGCAGCGCGCGGGGCGCTCCTCGACCGTGGTCACCCGCGCATCGGTGAACGCCCGCGCCAGCAGTCCCGCGTACTGCGTCCGCCCGCCCTGCCGGTCACACACAACCCGCAGCGCGGGCCCGCCGTCTGCCGAGAACAGCCCCGCCCACCTTTCCCACGCCGACCACAGGTGCGCGATCAGCGCTCCCTCCGTCGCCGCGGCCTTGGTCCCCGCCAGCCGCACCACCTCATTGAACTCGCGCTCGCACAGCACCCGGCACTCGACGCTCAGGCACGACACGCCCGCGCCGGCCATCTCGCTGCGCAGCACGTTCGCGCCGATGAGCACCTCCCCCGCGCTGCACGCCGCGGGGCACACGCATTCCGCGGAGTGGTACCACTCCTGCGTCGGCATCCGCACGCCCAGGGCCCGCATGAGCGCGCTATCGCTCGCCGGAAGGTCCGGCCCGTCCACGCCGTCGCGGCAGAGCAGGAACGACAGCACGCCGCGCTCAAGGTGCGTCAACGGGTGGCGCTTGCCATCGTTGGCGAGTTTGAGTTTCTTTGAGTCGTCCACCAAAATGCGCCCGACGCCGGCGCGCGGGTGCTTCTTCTTGATGACCACCGCGCCCACCGGCACGGGCCGGGGAGCCGTCCCCGCGCGGGCCACCGCCTTGCGGAGCAGTTTCCACACGTCCGGCGCGCGGTCGCCCTCCGCCCAGTTCTCGATGCGCACGGCGGACATTGCCACGCACAAGGGGCCAAGCAAAGGGCCGTAGCCGGCCTCGTCGATTCCACAGATGATCAGCGCCACGGAGTCATGGTACCGCGCCGCCCCGGCGTATCACGGGACATAGCACTCAAAGAAGCAACTCAGAAACGCGAAAATGTCGGGCACGCTCGTTGTCCCGTCCTGGTTGTAGTCGGCGTTGCCCGCGAACCACTCCGGCAGGAACACGAACACGTCCGCGACTTCGACGATCCCCGACACATTCCAGTCGCACGGACACGCGCCGTCAGCCCTCCACAGGAACAGTTCCCGCCCGTTCTGGTTGTCATCTGCGGCAAACAGCAGACCTCCGGCAAACGCGGTGAATGATGCGGGCGCTGCCGACAACGCGCCGGGGGCGATGTTCGAGGCACGCCGTGTGCCGGGTCCGGTGCCGTCGCTGGTCCACAGTTCCGTGCCGCTCTCGGGCGTGATCGCCAGGAACGCGACCAGACCCTCCGCTACGCGGGTGATCTGCGTAGGCCACCCTGAGCCCTGTCCCGGCACGATGTCCAGCACCATCCGCGTTCCCGCGGCAGTTCCGTCCGTCGCCCACAACTCGCGCCCGCTCAACCGGTTCTCCGCCGCGAAGAACCACGTCGCGTCCGCGTTGACGATGCCCGTCGGCACACTCGTACCCGCCCCCGGCTCAATATCAGCAAGATTGACGGGACTTCCAGCGCCATCAACAAACCATGGCTCGAGGCCGATGCCGCCCGCGTTTGCCGCGACCACGATGCCGCCCGGCCCCGCGCCCAGCGAGGTAGGACTCGACGATGCCGCGCCCGGCTCGATATCCGCGAAGATCGTTGTGCCCAACTCCGTGCCATCGGTGAACCAGAG
>CAYMWG010000085.1:0-10151 GCA_964393765.1 uncultured Phycisphaeraceae bacterium | reverse complement strand
GTCGAGGACAGGGCGAGCGGGGCGGCAATAGGCGAGTCGCCGGGGCCTGTTTTTGGCCCCTTCTGTTGATGCCAAAACACCACAAACCCCCTTGGGAAACCGAGGTTTCAGGCAAACCAAAGTCTAGGCGCGCAGAGGGTGTTTTTCGACTTTGTGGGAGGCCGCGAGGATGAGGTGGCACCGCGCTCCAGAGCGATGTTTGCAAACAAACAAAATGAACCCGGTCTAGAGCCCAGTGCCAGCAACCCCGGTCAGCACGAAGCCAATGTCACTCCCCCCCCACCCGCTCCCGCCACATCGCCAGCGTGCTCTTCTTGGTCAGGTCGTACCGCAGCGGTGTCACCGTCGTCACCTTCTGAAACAGCAACTGCACATCGCTCCCCTCGTTGGTCGTGCGGAAGTCCAGGCCGTGACCCGAGGCCCAGTAGTACACATCCCCGCCGGGCGAGACGCGCCGCTCGTACTGGTCGTTCAGGCCGTGCGTGTTCATCGGGCACACGCGCACCGGGTATTCGTGCCCCGGTGCGGCCTCGGGAGAGCCAAGCGCCGTCACCGGGACGTTGATCGACACACACGAGTGCGGCTCCGGCAGGCCCCACCCCCCCACTTTCCCCTGCGCGCCCGTGATCGTCGCCGGCTTCTTGCAGTTCACCAGCACCCGCTCGATCGCCCGGCGCGCGTGGCGCGCCCCAGCGCGAAAGTCCGTCTTGCCGGTCCCGCCCGGGCCGATGTGCAGGCTCACGGCGATCGACGGGATGCCCAGGAACGCCCCTTCCAGGGCCGCGGCCACAGTGCCCGAATAAATCACGTTGATTCCGACGTTCGCCCCCGCGTTCATCCCGGAGATGAGCAGGTCCGGGCGCGTGCCCGCGCCGAACCGCTCGGGCCACAGCGACGCGATCGCGAGTTTCACGCAGTCCGCCGGGCGGCCATCGACCGCGGTGCCGGTCATGCTCTCATCGCCGCCCCAGCCCAGGCGATCCTGCTGGATCATCAGCGGCTCGTGGAACGTCACGCCGTGGCTTGTGGCCGATTGCACGGTGAGCGGCGCGATCGCCGTGACCTCGCCGAGCGGCCCCCCCCCCTCCCCGCTTGCCGCGAACTCGCCGTGCGCATCGACCAGCGCCTCGTACAGCGCCTGGATGCCAGGGGCGCGCAGGCCGTCGTCGTTGGTAAGCAGGATGCGCATGAGGGGCGAGTGTAGGGGCACACGCCGCTACCCCGGCACGACATGGAACGCGCGCCGGCCGTGCAGCCGGTAGGCGCGGAAGTGCTTGTCGAGCGTAAAGACCTGATCGATCCCCAGTTTCTCGCCTAGAACGACGAGGCTCGCATCGCCAAGGTCCATCGGCGTGTCCCGATAGCGTCGCATGAGTTCGAAAGCCCGCGGAGCATCCTCAGGGTCCAGATTACGCACCTCAACCGCCGCATCAAGAACCGCAGTCCAAAGCGCTCTTTGGCCGCGCCATCCTTGCCAGCGTCCCAGCACATGCATCGCCTCGCCGAGCACCGCCCACGAAGCAATGAGCGGACCATCCAAGTCTTGCGCCGCAACCAGGCACCGCTGGTGATCCGCGTCAGATGAGTGAAACATCGCGATCAACGGCCCGGCGTCAACGAGCGTCACCGCTGCCTCCCCTTGCCTTTGCGTTGACGCGCCTCATGTTTCTCCACCAACATGTCCGCATAAACCTTTGAACTGTTGCGCGCGCCCCGGGCTCCCTGCTTGCCATTCCCCCGCTTGCGGTCCTCTTTCGCGAGCAACGCCGCGAAGGCTTTCCCCGTCGCACGCGAAGATGTCGCCTTTCGTCTGCGCTCCGCCGCCGCACCCGTTCCGCCGTCAAGCGTACCGATGAGATGCTTGACGCGCTCGTACACGGACCTTCCCGCTGGACGGGGTGCCGGCCTGGGCGACACCTCCCGGATCGCCCGTCGGATCAGTTGCGAGGGCGTCTCGCCGCTCTCCTGCGTCTTGCGTTCCAGCGTGTCGTTGGTCTCTTCATCAAGCCGGACGGTGCGGATCATGGCAAGTGCTCGCTGTACCTCAACACAGGCTCGGGACACATGTATTACGGCAACTCCAAAGTGTAATACACAACCCGCACCCGGGCAACCCGGCCGGTCTATCTCCCCCTCCCCTTCACCGGGTTCACCACCATGTTGTCCCGTCCCGGCACGATGATGTCCGCGATCTCGACCGCCTCGCCGAACGACTCCCGCGCCTTGGCCACATCCGCCGCGGACGAGAGCACCATGCCCCGCTCGAGGTGCTCGACCGTCGGCACCGCGTCCCCCGCCACCAGCACCGTCGCCCCGCTCTGTCCCCCGCTGGTTGGCATCGCCACCAGCACGCCCGTCAGCCCCGGCGTCATGCCGTGGAGTGGGAACAACGACACATGCGGGGCCAACTGATCGGGCGCGGGCTCGCAGCGCTTCAGGATGCCGACATCCAGTTCCAGCGCCGCCTTCAGTTCCGTATCCCCCGCCGCGGCGGCCTCCTGCAGGCGCGACACCAGCGGCACGCCCACCTGCTCGCGCTCCTCCTGGCTCACCCACCACTTGGCCTTCTCGAACGCGAGGATGCCGCGGAACACGTCGGGCCTGAAACTCGTGAGGAACACATGCGTGATCGCCTCGGGCCTCAGCCCCGTTCGCTCGAACAATCTCGCCACGGCGGCCCGGTCCGGCAGACCCGGGTCGATCAGGATCACGCGCTCCCCCGAGCGCACCAGCGTCGTCGTCGCGTGCCCTGTGCGCGCCGGTCCCTTCTCGTCCCACAGCGGGTGCGCGGCGAGCGTGCCGATGCTGATCACCCGAACTTCCGGTGCGCGGCCCTTCATATCGCATCAGCGTAGGGACGATCCCGGGTCCTCCCCGGACGGGGGGGCGGTGGCCGCGCAGCGTCCGGAGGGGCTACTGGTCCTCTTCTGCTTCAACGCTGTCCAGCCTCGCCCGCAGCGCCTCGGACAGACCCGCGCGAACGGCGTATGTGATCAGCCCCACCGACCGCATGTCCGCGATATGCACCCGGTCGATGTCGCGGAAACTCGTCAGTTTCATTCGCACCAGCGCACCAAGGCCAAGCACGGCAAACCCCTCCGGGTCTCGCTCCGCCTCGGCCACATCGGGCGCCGGGACTTCGTATGACGGCCTCACCTTCTCGCCCGCCCACACCAGGTACACGCCCGCCTTGCGGCTGGGCTCCTCAGGGTCAACGAACAAGACGAGCCCCCGAAGGTCTTCCCGCGTCAGGCCGATCGCCGTCAGTGTTGCCGTGATGGCCGGAAGGTCAATCCGGCGAACGAGCAGGTCCACATCCTTTGACGCGCGGGTCGCCGACGGGTCCGCGCGCGCGACCCAGGCCGCGACCGCGTTCCCACCCACGACCGCGTACGCGATCTTGGCCGCGTCCAGCGCGCTCGCGACACGGCAAAGTCGTTTCTCAACTCGGTCAATCGCCATGAAGTATCCGGACAGGGGCACTGGCGTTCTCCGCCGGATTGTAACGCCCTTATCCCGTCTTCCGCATCCCCCGCGCCGGCTCCGTGCGCTTCGCCTGCCCGGGCAGCGGCACCACCACCCCGCCCGTGAACTGGTACCGCAGGTCGAACTCGCCGGGGTTTCGGGCCGCGAAGTTGTCGTCGGAAACCTTCTGCCCGTCCGCGACGGCGATCGCAATGTCGCGCCGGCGGCGAAGGTCGATCATCGCGCCCAGCCGCGGCGGGTCCTCCATCGGCTTGCGCACGCGCAGGTAGTCCGCCGGGTCGGGGATGAGATGCACCACCGGCTCGCACGGGTTGACCGGGTCCCACGCCGTCACCACGCCGCTCGCACCGTCGCTGAGTTCTACCACCGATCCTGGCGCATACGCCGGCACCACCGCCAGCAGGGCCTTGAAGATCACCGGATCGAGTTTCCCGGCGCGCACCATCGCGAGCACTCTGCCCAGCGCGCGCACCGTCGGCACCTTGCCTGACTCGGCCTGTCTTCCACTGCCCTTTGGCGGCAGCGGGTGGTTCTGCATCTGGTCGAACACGTCCGCCATCGCGATGATCCGCGCGAACACATGCGTCTCGCTCCCCGCCAGCGCTCGCGCCGGGCCCATCGCCCGCGGCCGTTTGGGGAAGCCCGATCCGTCCATCCGTTGGTGATGGTGCAGCACCGCCGAGGCCGCCGTCGGCGAGACCTTGCCCCGCACCGTCGCGAACCCGAGCGCGGCGTGGCGCTGCCAGCGCACATCGCTCTCATCGCGCGTCCGCTCCCAGTGCTCCAGCACATCGGGCGCGAGTTGCAACATGCCGACATCGTGCAGCATCGCGCCCACGCCCAGGCTCTCGACGTTCTGCGCCCGGCGTCCACCCGCCCACGGCCGCTCCGAGATCAGGTACCCATCGAGTTTGAGAGCCATCAGCAGACTCAGGTAGCACACGTTGGTCGAGTGCGCCACCATCGGCGATGAGGCATCGAGAATGTCGCCAAGGAAGATCGCCGCGTTGGGTTCATCCAGGATCGCCTGCGCGAACGACCGCACCGCGTCCACATAGTGCCCGAACTCGAGCGCCGCGTGCGCCCGCCCCGACACAGTGTCGAAGCACTCCGACAGGCGCGAGGCCATCCGGCCATGCTCGGCGATGATCTTGGGGCTGGCGAAGCGGAGCAGGAAGTCCGTCGGCGGATACTGGATCCAGATGCGGCCGACGCGCATCTCACGCATCCGGTCGATCGACGGCTGATCGAGCGCAGCGCCCGGCCTGAGCAGCAGGTGCTCGGGCTTTGCCGGGTGCAGCACCGGCAGTGCAAGCACCATGCCCGGCAACGCCTGATCTGTCGGCAACCTCAGCATGGGACTGTTCTCCCGAGCCTGCCCGGTCGTGGTTACGCGCCATCCGGTTCAACAAGATGTATCGACCCTGCCGCGCTCCCTCTTGCGCATCGCAGCACTTATCGGGTGTCAAACCGGGCGAGAACTGCGGATGGGTCGCCCGCGGCCCTCACGGCAGCAGCCGCACACGCTCCGGCAGGCGCGGCACCAGGGCCACCACCAGCCGCCGCGGCGTCGTCCGCACCACCTGCCCCTCGCTCCCCACGCTTCCCACGCTCCCCACGCGGCCGCCCGCGTTCCCGTCGGCACGGCGCGCTGTCACCCACACCGGCGGGCAGAAGATCGCCTCCCCGATCGTCGGAAGGCGCGACTCCCGGGGCCCGATCTCCGCGCCCGGCTCCAGGCCCGCGAGATCGCTGGCCGGAAGATCGCCCTGCGCAGCGCCGGGCACGCCCGCTCCCTGGCGGACCACCTCGCCCACCCGCGGTCCCGCGCCCGCTGCTCCCTCATCATCGCCAACTCCTCCGCCGCGCCCTGTGGGCTCGGGCGGCGCGTCCCGCGCCAGCCGTTCTATGTCCGCTCCCGGCGGCAGGCCCACCAGCACGAACGCCGTGTCCGATTCGCGCGCTGCCAGCCGCATGAGCAGGCGCGGGAAGAGCAGCCCCTCATCCGTCGCGCTGATGCTCGTGGGCGCGAGCAACGCCCCGTGATCACCCGCGCGCCCCGCCTCATCGTGCTGGGGCAGCAACTCGATGGTCATCATCGAAGCGGATGCCGCATCCCCGCGCTCTCCCACACCCGGCGCCGGAGATATCCACGAACGCGCCAGCAAACGCAGCCGCCCGGCCCCGAGGCGAAGTCGCGCGGCCTCCAGTGCGATTGTTTGCCCGCGAGGCTGATCCGGCCCCGAGACGGCCTCCGTCCACTCGACCGCCTGGCCCAGCCACTGGTTGACATGTCGCGGCGGCGCACCCAAGGCAACGCGCAACGACTCGAGTTCCGCCACCGGCACCGCCACCACGCGCATCCCGTGAACCGCGAGGAACGCGATTGCCCCGGGCGACAAACCGCCGGGGGCCGGCGCGCCCCGCGCGTAGGGCGCGATCGCGCGCGCGAAAACCGCCACGTCCGCCTCCGTTGTCCACGCGACCACCTCCAGCCCGGGCTCCCCGCCCGTGCTCTTCCGAGGCGCGGCTTCGGGCGACGCCAAGCCATCCTGACGCTGCACGCCCCTTCCCTGCCCGCGGCAACCCGCGAGCGCCGCCAGGACAGCCGCTAGTCCGACGATCGCGAGCGTGAATCGGAAAAGGCACCGGGGCATGAGGAACACTACGAGCGCTCGGCGCGCCGGTTCCGACTCCGCCGTCACTATGGTTGCCCGTGCCCGAACTTCCCGAAGTCGAGACGATCCGCCGGTGCCTTATGCCGCGGCTCGTCGGTCTGCGCGTCCTGACCGCGCGCCTCCTGCGGCGCGATGTACTGGTCGCGCCCGGCGATCCGTCAGGTGGCTTCGCCCGTCAGCGTGGCCGCGGCCCGGGAGTCAACGGCCGCGCCGCTCCACCCGCGGCCCTCGAGCCCGCCGACCTGCTTGAGGGTTGCCGGATCGTGAACGTCCTTCGCCATGGCAAGCAACTGGCCATCATCGCGCGAGGCCCGGGGCGTGGTTCGGGCGCGCACGGGGAACGCGCCCTGCTGGTGCAACTGGGAATGAGTGGCGGGCTCACCCTGGTCGAGCATCCGATGCCCGAAGACGTGCCGCTCTTGCATGTGCATGCGCTGTGGACAATGGGTGCAAAAGCAAGAGCGGGAGCGCGACTCCGCCCCGGCGGCGGGGTGGCACTTCTGTTCCGCGACCCGCGGCGCTTCGGCGGTTTGCGCGTATTCCGATCTTGCTCTGAACTCGGTGAACACTGGGCCGCCCTCGGGCCCGACGCCCTCGCCGTCACGCCCGAGGACCTCCTGCGAGCCGCCCGGAACTCAGAACGAGCCATAAAGGCGCTGCTCCTGGACCAGAGGAGCATCGCAGGAGTTGGGAACATCTACGCCGATGAGGCGCTCTTCCGCGCCCGCATCCGGCCCGCTCGGCCCGCCCGTCTCATCAAGCCCGCGGCCGCAGTCGCCCTGACGGGCGCTGTTCGTTCGGTCCTCCTGGAGGCCATTGACGCGAAGGGATCGACCCTGCGGGACTATCGAGGTGCAGACGGGCTCAGGGGGGGCTTCCAACTCCGGCACGCTGTGTATGGCCGCGGCGGTCAGCCATGCCCATCCTGTGCCCGGAGGCTGAGCGAGGCCACTGTCGCCCAGCGGACAACCGTGTGGTGCGTCAACTGCCAGCGCTGACGGTCTGTCCGCCGAACTGTCTTTTCTCTATACCAAAGAAGATCTTTAGTAGTATTAGTAAAGAGGGCTGGCGGTCTGTGGATGAAACCCGCCTCGGCCCTCGGAACCGCCGGGTGGCTCACCACTTAGAGCCGGCATGTCGATCGGCACAACCTGTCGGTTGCATGTCGCGAGCGCACGCCGGTGGTGCGTCACCCTGACGCACCCGCCCCCGTCGGTTCATCCCCTTGCACCGCCGCCGTATTCGCCCGCGCGCCCGCGCCGGGTTGTCCACAGCCGGCACACACCTCGCATGTCGGTTGCGCGAAGCGCAAAAATAAGGGGGCCTAACCCCCCGTGACCTTCAGCGGGTGCTCGATCGCAACTACGGAGCGAGCGAACTCCGCATCGCTCTCCAGGCGCGTCTCGACCGTCTTGACGGCGTGCATCACCGTTGTGTGGTCCCGCCCGCCGAAGAAGCCGCCGATCTCCTCCAGCGAGTACCGCGTGTGCCGCCGGGCGAGGAACATGCACACCTGCCGGGGCAGGGCGATCGACCGCTGGCGGCGCTTGGACTGGAGGTCCGAGACTTTCACGCCAAAGAAATCCGTTACCGCGTCGATAATGGTCTGGATCTGGACGGTGCGCTCGGCCCTGCTCGTGCTGTCACCCAGTGCGACGAGTGCCAAGGGCATATCGACCGCTCGCTTCTCAAGGTGCGAGAGCACCTGGAGTTTCACGACCGCCCCTTCGAGTTCGCGGATGTTCGTGTCGATCTTCCCGGCGATGTGGCACGCCACATCGTCGGGGATCTCGAAGCCGCGCAGACGCGCCTTCTGCTTCAGAATCGCAACGCGGGTCTCGTAGCACGGCGGCGCAACGCTCGCGACCAGGCCCCACTTGAACCGGGAGACGAGACGATCCTCCAAGTCGGGGATGTCCTCGGGCGGCGCATCGCTCGACAGGATGATCTGCTTGTGCGACTGGTACAGACTGTTGAACGTGTGGAAGAACTCTTCCTGAGTCCTGTCGCGCTTCGCGAGGAAGTGGACATCGTCGATGGCGAGTACATCGACATCGCGGAAGATGTGGCGGAACGCCGTCATCTCTCCCGCCTGCACGGCCTCCATGAACTGCGTCATGAAGCCCTCGCAGGAGGTGTAGAAAATTCGGATCGCGTCATCGCGCTGCTTGATGTGCAGGCAGATCGCCTGAAGCAGGTGGGTCTTTCCCAGACCAACGTCGCCATGCACGAAGTAGGGGTTGTACGCGCGCCCGGGGTTGGCCGCGACAGCAAGGGCCGCGGCGTGTGCGAGGCGCGAGCCAGGACCGACCACGAAGTTCTCGAACACATAGTCGGGGTTCAGCACGAGCGAGTACGGATAGCTGCCAGATGTTGTATCACGCGGAGCGATGCCCAACGGGTCGTGCGTGCCGACGGGCATCAGCGGTGCCGGAGTGCCCGCAGGCGCTGCGCCATCGAGCAATGCGCGGGCGGCATCGGAACGGACGGTCACGCTCAGGTCCGTGCCGGTGTCAGGATCACGCGTTGCGGCCGTCCGGCGCGGCTCGACCCGCTCATCCGGGCCCAGGAACTGGACGCTGATGAGGCGCTGCGAGACGGTGCGTGCCGCGTCGTTGAAGGGGTCCAGGCACGAGCGCTGGAGATAGTCGCGGTGGATGCCCGAGTGTGCGCGCAGACGCAGGATGCCCCCCGCAATGCCCACCGGTTCGATCTCCTCGAACCACTGGCGGCAGACCGCCGGGTGCGCGGACTTAATGTGCGTGAGCATCCCGCTCCACAACTGGCGGTCGGGAAGGCTGGCGCGGGTCGGCGTGGAAACTGCGGGCAAATGCGCACCACAAAGAGGTATGAAGGTCGAGAGTCCGGCCACGCGGCGATGCCGGCGTGCCGGGAACGAGGGTGCGCAACGCTAATCGATCCAGCGCATTTGTCAAGCGGACTTGCAAGACGACATTTCCGGCCCCGCACTTGACATTCGCGCCGCACCGTTCCAGACGCGATGACCGCGATTTTCCCGCCATCAACTGGCGCTGAACCAGGCGGAGAGGAAGGCGAAGATATCGGGGACGGCGTTTCCGTTGACGCCGTCGAAGTCACCCTGTCCGGCGAACCAGGAGGAGAGGAAGGCGAAGATGTCGGGGACGTTGACGGCCAGGTCGTTGTTCCAGTCGGCGATGTGGGTGACGATGAGCCGTGCGCCAGATGCGTCGGCGAGCACCGGGCTCTTGAGGGTTGAGTTTGGCGGCGGGGGGACGAGCGTGCTGGTGAACGCGCCGGTGCTGCCGGTGCTTGCGATGAAGCGGAAGGAGTCGCCGCGGGAGGGGATGAATCCGTTCTCGTAGTGCAGAGCGAGCGATCCGCCTAGCGCGGCGTTGCCGGTGACGATCATCCGGCCCAACAGCGCGTTGGTGATGCCGGCGATGCCGACATCCAGCATGGCCGTCGCGCTCTGGCTGTAGGAGCCGCTGACGCTCAGCGCTGCGCCGGGCCCGATGCGGATCGTGCCGGTGTTGCTCAGCGTGCCGCCGGAAGCGTTCGGGTTCACCGCGAGGCTTGCGCCGCTCTCGAGGCTCAGGCTGCCGATGACGTTGGCGAGGTTGGCCAGGGCCGCGAGCGTGCCGCCGCCGGTGAGGGTGAAGGTGGTGTCGGCGGCGATGGTGCGGATGTCGGCACCGTTGATGAACAGTTGCGCACCATCACCAATCGTCCAGCTCCCGCCGGTGAAGGTGAAGGTGGCCGCGTTGTAGTTGGGAAGGCTTGATCCCGGCAGGACCAGCGTTCCGGCAATCAGCGCGACCGGGCCGGTGATTGTGAACCCTCCGGTGGGGAAGGAGTGCATGCCGCCCGAGAAACTCACCCCGCCGGGGCCTTCAAGGCTCGAGCCGGGGTTGTAGGTCCAGCCGGTCTCGAATATCAGCGTGTCGGGCGGTATGACGATGATGGTGCCGTTGTTCACGCCCGGCACGCCGATGACGAACTCGCCGG
>CAYMWG010000084.1:0-10156 GCA_964393765.1 uncultured Phycisphaeraceae bacterium | reverse complement strand
CGCCGATCAGCAGCAGCACCACCCGGCGCGCGGACGGCCGCAGCGGGTCACGAGTTCCTGATGGCGTCGGTTGCGTGATGCCCATCGGACTCCCCTGCGATCAAGCCACCCACCCAAGGCTTCACTTCTCACCAAGCACCAAGCCCAGCAGAAAGCCCAGGCTTGCGCCAGGGCCTCCACCTCACCTCTCACCTCTCACCACTCACACCGCCCTCACGTCCTCACGCTCGACCACGATGCGATCGCGATTGGGATCAGCACCAGCACGGGCAGGAATACCGCCAGCAGCACCGGCAGGCCCGGCACGGGCGTCGACGCCCCGAACACACCGCCCATCAGCGCCACGATCCCCACCGGCGCGCACTTGAGCGACTGCACCAGCATGTTCCGCGGCTCGCGCACCAGAAAAAACGGCATGGTGATGAGCAGCGACAAGAACGTCGACAGCGCGATCGACACCCGCCCCCACCGCACGCGCACCAGTTTGTCCCGCATCTGCGTGTCCACACGCGGGCTGGCGAGCATCGCCCCGATCTGACCCCACGACAGCGATTCCACCACCCGGGCATCGCGGCGCAGGAGCAGTGTTGCGGGGTCAAGGTCCGTCACCAGTCGCTCCGCGCCGCCCGCCCCCACAGGCACGCCCTGCGCCGGCATCGCGGCATCGGACCCGCTGGGCGCAAGTCCCACCGGCATCTCGCGCGCCGACTCCATCTCCCACGCGCCGTCGCGCCACACCGCCGCGCCCGCAACGAGGTGGCGCGTCAACGCACCCTGCGCATCCCGCTCCCACACGTTCACATCCACCAGTCGCGATTCCCGCGGCACAAACTCCCTCGCCATGAACACCCGGCGCGACCCGTCCGCCGTGGGCGGGACGGCCGATGCCGACCACTCGCGGTTGCCCGCGTCGCCGTGGTCGCGCGAAAGGAGCGGCGCGATGTGCGGGTTGCTCAGGATGAACTCCTGGTCGATCCACTTCAGCCCCATCATCAACGCGGCGACGATCAGCACCGGGCGCGCCAGCCGCCGCAGGCTGATCCCTCCCGCCAGCGCTGCCACCGTCTCGCGGTGCCGCACCATCTGCGTGAACGTGAAGCCCATCGCCCCCACCAGCGCAAGGCCGACCATGTATACGAAGAGTTGCAGCAACTTCGGCCACCAGAAGTGCGCCACCAGCAGCATCGTCACCAGGCCCTTGCGGACGGATGAGGAGGACCCGCCTTCCATCCTGTCCGCCGCGGCCAGAAAGCGGTCGATATTCAGCGACACGTCGACCGCGACCACGAACGATCCGAGCAGTACCAGCAGCGCGCAGGTGTTGAAGAGGTACTGCCGGGCGATGTAGCGGTCGAGTGTCGTCACGGTGGGGAAATCAGCAAAGCAGCAAATCAGCAAATGGCAAATCGCAGAGAACAGAGCCCCAAACAGAAACACTTCGCGAACGTGTCGGACGCTAACCGATTTCGTCGATGCCCTGCCCACGGTTGTTCCGCCGGTCCAAAGCGTACACGCCCGCCACGATGAAGAACGCCAGGCCCGCGCCGGCGAACACGTCCGACAGGAAGTGCGCCCCGGCCAGAAGGCGGCTTATCGAACATCCGATCCCCACCGCCAGGAACACAGACGCTGCCCGCGGGAACACCCGGCACATCGCGAACGCCGCGCCGAACGCCACCGCCGCGTGGCTGGAGGGGAGACCCAGGTTGCTCGCGCTCCAGAAGTCTTCCGTCCATGGGCGAAAGCGGTACCACCCGTCGGCCTCCTCGGGCCTCAGCCTCCGGCATGCCAACTTCGCGAGTTCCGCCGCGCCCCCCGAGAGCAGCACCGACACGATCAGGAACACCGCACGCCGCACACCCCGGCGCGCGCGACCTGCATCGGCGCCGATATCGGCAAACACCAGGGCCGCGGCGACAATCAGCCACGGCCACACGGTCCCCAGGATGTACAACAACTGGTACCACGCGCGGGCCTCGAGCCATTCTGCCGCTGATGCGGCGGTTTCCGGGGTGGGCGAGTTTGCCCCGACACGCACATGCAGGTACGCCGCGCGGTCCCAGCACATCGCCAGCGCAAGGCCGATGAGCCAGGGCATGAGCCTGCAAACAACGGCCCGTCCGCCCGGAAACCGCCGAAGAGCGTGCCGGACAATGGGACTTCCGCTATTCATGGGCGCGTCCCCGGCGCTTGCGCGCGGAGCGCGGGCGTGGTAAGGCCCCTGTACCCGCGCCCGATGTACGCCACGCGATCCTTCTTGTGCTCGCCGCCGAGTTTGCCCGATTCCGTCGCCCGCTCGACCGACTCAAAGATCGCCTCCCAGAATTCCAGCGTGTGCGGCTTGTCGTTCGAGAGCAGAAGCGCATCGCGCCCGAGCAACTCCGGCTTGCGCAGGCTCGTGTGCGGCCACAGATCAAACTGCGATCGTCGCCCGCCCATCTCCGCCGATGCGCAGCACACCAGCGGCGCGTCAGGTGCCGCCGAATGTCGTTCCCGCAGGTAATAGGACAACTGACTCGCGCGTCCGTAGTGCTCGACAATCACAAACGCGCGGTCCTTGGTGGCCCGGCTCTTTGGGCCGGAACGCATCGCCCGCTCGGCATCGAGTTCCGCCAGCAGCCGTCCCGCGTGCGCGCCCATGGCCCGCGCGCCGATCAGCCGGCCGACGCGGATCGGCTTTGCTTCGCCCCCCATCGACTCCACCAGCCTCACAACCGCCGGACGCTGAATCACCCACGACACCCCCGCCGCGGCGAGGTCGGCCCGCAGTAGCACAAGCGCGGAGAAGACACCGAAGATCACACTCAGGTTCCAGAGGAACCGTCGTGGACTGAACCGCCACAGTCGCGTGGCCCGGGCATCCGTGACACGGCCGTCTTGGCCATGCTCTCGCCCATCTCTCCGCGACACTCGACAAGGAACCCCGCTCGCCCACACGCCCGCCAGCACCAGCAGCGTCGTCGCGCCCGCGATGGGCCAGTTGCCCTCCGGCTCGACAAACACGGACACGATGAGATAGAACCCCAGCACCGGCGCAGCGACCCACGCGAGGAACGCGCCCGACCCGCCCATCGACTCCCGGCGCGCCCGAACCGCTACCACCACCCCGAGGGCAAGCGCCGGCCCGGCGAGCGCGACCTGCGATGCCATCAGCACCAAGGGCCGAATCAGGCTCCATCTCGACGAACCGCCACCAGCCCCGGTGCGGGCCACGGGCATGTCCCCGCCGGCCATGCCCATGTGCCCGAGCAGGTGCCGCACTGTGTCCCAGTCGTGCTGCGCGTTCCACACCACCACCGGCACAGCGCCAAGCAGCGCGATCGCCGCGCCGCCAAGCGCCCACACCCGCCACCCGGCTGCAAAGTGCAGCCCGCCCCGGCGCGCCACCGCGAACCCGATCAGCCCTGGCAATACAAGCAGCATCGTGTACTTGAACAAAAACCCCGCGCCGACCGCCGCGCCCAGCAGCAGCCACGCGCTGCGCGAGCCGCGCATCATCGCCCGCCAGCCAGCCCAGGCCGCCAGCAGCCAGCACGCGACCAAGGGTCCATCGATCGTGATGAGCAGACTGGTCGCCTGGAACACGGACGCAAGCGCGAAGGCGGCCATTCCGAAAAGGGCCGCTCGCGTCACTGCGCGCGCATCCTTGCCCGAAGCGATCGCCGCCTCGCCGCCCAGGCCCGCAGCGCACACCATCGCCATCAGGCCAGATGCTGCCGCGGGCAGCCGCACCGCCCATTCCGCATCGCCAAAGAGCCGGGTCGAAAGCGCGATCGCCCAGGCGATGCCCGGGCCCTTGGAGTAGTACGACCAATCGAGATGCTGCGACCACAGCCAATACTGCGCTTCATCCTCGATGAGGTCATAGGGACAGAACCACATCAGGTAGGCGATGCGGAGCGCAGTCACCACCAGCGCGCCCACGATCGCCGGACGCAGCGCGATGCGCAACGACGGACTCGTCGGCGGCTCGGTCTGCGGGAGTGGGGTGCGCGGTGTCGTCAGGTGGCTCAGCCTCGGAAACAGGCCTCAGTGGCGCGACAGGCGCGAGAGTTCCACAAGTGTGTACGCGCCCAGCGCGGCGATCCCCCCCCACAGCAGGAACAGCCCCGGAACTCCGTGCTCGTGCGTGAGCTGCTGCCCCGCGCTGACCGTGAGCACCGCGCCCAGCGCGGGGAAGAACGCCCACAGATAGATCGTCAGCGGGAGACTCTCCCGCAGCCGCATCGCCATCACCGCGCCCAGCACGACCATGACCAGGCACGCCACCGCCATCGCGTTCCGCTCGTGCCGCTTGCTGAGAACCTCGCGCAGGAGGTCGTCGATTCGCTCCCGCAGCGCGCCAAGGGGCGGGGCAAGCAGCCGCGCCTCGCCGGGGCGCGAAGCCAGCCTTGCGTCCGCAGCGCGCATGAGTTCGTTGCTCGTCGCGTTCATGGCCTCCGCACCCGTGCCCCCTACCAGTGCAAAGCCGGTCTCGCGGGACTCGGTAATCGACCCGGTGCGGGCATCCGCCGCAGCCGCAGCATTCGCCCCGTCCGGCTCGTCTCCCAGCGGCGGAGGCGGCAAGGCCTTTCCAGATTCAATGTCCTCTGCCGACACATCGTTGAACTGCACGGTGATCGCGATGTCCTGACCCGGCGTATCCGAGGGCGAGAGGTGCAGCCACGCCGTGCTGGCGCGCCGCCGGCGCGTGCTGCCATCGGGCTGACGCGACTCCATGATCACGTCTTCGCCCGGCCGGACAGGGTCGAGCCAGTACCAGCCCTTGGGGTCCTCCTCGGCCTCCTCCCGCGCGCGGACCCGCGGCCGGGCACGGACATCCGATGCCCGAAGCACAAACCGCTCGTCGATCCCGTTGGCCAGTTCGATCTCTCCGGCCGCTCGCAGTTGCGTGCGGATGGCCTCGAGCGTGCCGCGCTCGGCAAGGGCCAGCGCCAAATCGCGCCGGCGCTTCTCGACGCCGGAAATGCGCTCGGGGTAGTCTCGCAGCGCCCGCAACTCCGCCGATGTGAGAAACTTGGGGTCATCGGTGAAGGTGTTGGGCACCTCGAATCGCAGGATGGTCGATGCGCCCTCGCTGCGCGCCCGCGGTCCCGATGCCACGAAGTTGCTCGGGCGGATAATCACCTGCGTCATCGGCCCGCCGCCACTCGCCCCGGGCGCTCCGGGTGCTCGCGTTGCAACCGGCCCCTGGCTCTCCGCAGGGGTGGTGTCCTGAGGCCCCACACGCTTGAGCCACACATAGGCCTCGCGCGCTGTGCCCTGGTCGCGCACGCCGCCCTCCCCGTCCATGTTCACGACTACCACGCCCCCCAGCCACAAACGCTGGAACGCCCCGGCGCGATCGTCGGGTCCCAACTCCGCCACCGCGTCCGCGTACACCCAGGTATTGTTCAGCCGCACCGCCTCCTTGCGCTGGATGGATGCCACGATCAGCCCTGTCGCGTCCTCGCTGGCAACGAGTTCGATCTTTTCCCAGAACCGCGGGATGATGTAATCGCTCAGCGCCACCAGCACGCCAGCAAGGGCCAGCCCCGTCACGATCGCCGGACCCAGCAGCGCCCGGTGCCCGATCCCACCCGCGTGGCACGCGAGAGCCTCGTTGTCCGCCGCGAGCCGGTAATAGGCGAGCGTGGTCCCGAAGCACGCCGCGAACGGCAGAACATAGTGCAGCATCGGCGGCATGAACAGGAACATGATCTTCAGGCAGTCGGCAGCGCCCAGCCTGCCATCGGCGAGAAACTTCACGCTCACGCCGAATGCGGTGACGAACAGCAGCACGCCCGTGGTCAGCAGGATCAGCCGCCACATCTCCGCGGCGACATAGGCCCAGATTGTCCAAGGGGAGCGACGCGACATCCCGGCATCTTAGGTGGTCCGGCACTCCTTGCCGGGCCGTTCCGCGTCGGCACGCACGCGCACACTCAACTCCGGGCGTCTTCGCTCATCCTTCTCGCAAGCAGGAACGCCAGTTCCATTGACTGCTCGTAGTTCAGGCGCGGATCGCACGGGCTGGCAAAGTTGCGCACCAGGTCGGCCTCGGTGACGCCGTTGCCCCCCCGCCCGCCGATGCATTCTGTTACATCCTCGCCGGTCAGTTCCAGGTGGACGCCGCCCAGCCGCGTCCCGGCATCACGCAGCACGGCCCACGACGACTCGAGTTCGCGCGTGATGTGCTCGAACGACCGCGTCTTCGTCCCCGTCGAGGTGGTCACCGGGTTGCCGTGCATCGGGTCGCACACCCACAGGACCCGCCGCCCCGCGCCGGCGATGCGCCGCACCAGCGGCGGTAAAGCACGCTCGACATTCGCAACCCCCATCCTCGTAATCAGAACGATCTTCCCCGGCTCATTCACCGGGTCGAGTACATCGAGCAACTGAAGCAACTCATCGGAGGTGGTAGCCGGGCCGATCTTGATGCCCACCGGGTTGCGGATGCCGCGAAAGTACTCGACGTGCGCGCCATCGATCGCACGCGTCCGTTCCCCGACCCACGGCAGATGCGTAGACAGATTGAACCAGCCCTCCCGCCGCGGCACGGTCCGCGTTTGCGCCGACTCATAGAGAAGATTCAGCCCCTCGTGGCTCGTGAAGAACTCGACGCGGTTCAGGTCGGCGACGCTCTTCTCCCCGATCGCCTCCATGAACCGCAGGCCATCGGCCAGCCGCTCGGTCATGTCGTGGTACGCCGCGCGAAGGTCGTCGGGCAGGCCCGCGTTGCGCATGAATCCGAGTTCCCAGTATTCCGGGTGGTGCAGGTCCGCAAAGCCGCCGTCGAGCAGCGAACGAATGAAGTTCAGCGTGACCGCGGCGTGGAAATACCCGTCGAGCAGCCGGCGCGGGTCCGGCCGGCGCGAGTCGGCATCGAAGGGCGCACCGTTGACAAGGTCGCCGTAGTACGAAGGGAGTGTCACCTCGCGCCCGTCGACCGTCCGCGTCTCGGTCGGGCTCGAACGCGGCTTGGCGTACTGCCCCGCGAACCGGCCCACGCGGATCACCGGACGCTTGGAGCCGTGGATCAGCACCACCGACATCTGGAGCAGGATCTTGAGTTTCGCGGCGACGGCCTCGGGCCGGCAGTCCGCGAGTTGCTCGGCGCAGTCCCCCCCTTGCAGGAAGAACCTCTTGCCCTCCTGTGCCTCGGCGATGAGCGCCTTGAGTTTCTCGATCTCGAAACTCGTCACCAGCGGCGGCAACGCCCGGAGGGCCGTGTACGCCCGCTCCACCGCCGGTCGGTCGGCGTAGACCACCTGCTGGGCCTGGAGGCGCGACTTCCACGACTCGGGGGACCAGCCTTTGGCGGTGTGCGTGGGCATCTCGATGGTGTCTCGCTTCAAGGGAAATGGTATCGGCGGTTTCTCTGCACCGGTGACGCAAGGGCGGGTGCCGTGCGGCATTCCGCCGCCGTCGCGTCTGAAGCGCAGGGACGCGGCTGCAAAGAAAGCGCGGAAAAACCCCGGAACGACTGAATCATCCCCTGACGGCAACCGATGGTCCAAGAACCACGGGCTTTCGGGTACCGGCAACGGGACCAAAGGCACGCGGGTCGCGGATCGGCGCGCGGGGCGTCAGCGCGAGCACAAGCACCCGCGACAGCCGCGGGCCTTCCCTGTCCCCCGCAACACTAGAGCAAGGAATCAGACTCATGGCAACGACCCGCACGACCCGCAAGACGTCCCGCAAGACCACGGCCAAGCGCCCCGCCGCGAAGCGCACCGGCGCGAAGCGCACCACGACCACCAAGAGCCGCTTCGCCAAGCACGCGCGCAAGACCGCCAAGCGCACCACGACCAAGGCCTTCGCCACGACCAAGGCCTTCGCCGCGCCGAAGGCCCGCACAGCGCCCAAGGCCCGCAAGACCGCCAAGCGCACCACGACCCGGCGCGCCTGAGCCACGACAGACCTCCTTCGGCGACGAGAGAAGAGAGCACAACGGCCGCGACCCGCTGGAGGCAGCCCGTCGCGGTTTTTTCGTCATCGCATTATCAGAGCCCGGAGCGCAAGCGACGGGTTGCGCCCCACGCCATCGAGACCCCCAAGAGTGCGCCCGACCGACTTGTACTTTGAGAGGGTTCGACACAGGGCACGCAACCCGTCGCTTGCGCTCCGGGCTCTGACATATAGACCCGCCCCGCGGGCATAGTCGAGCAACTGAATCACGGAACCCCTTCGACACGCACGTCGAACAGTCGTGCGTCTACATCACGCGGGTTCGCCGCCCGCTCGTTCTCAGGGGTCATCACATGCGTCGTGCATTCACGCTCGTCGAAACCGTCATCGCCATTCTCGCCATCGCGTTGTTGGCGGTGTTCACGCTGGTCATTTTGTCTTCACCGAGGAACTCACGATCTGCCGCGCGTCAGCTCAAGGACTCCACCCAGGTCCACGGCATCATCCAGTCGCTCGTTGCGTGGACGAACAGCAACCAAGGCGACTATCCGCTGCCGTCGCTGATCGATGCAAGCGACCAAACGGTTGGCGAGAAGGGGCGCGCCAAGGACACCACCGCCAATATCTTCTCGCTCTTGATCTACCACGGGAACATCTCACCCGAACTCTGCATCAGCCCGATGGAATCCAACTGGAGTTCGATCCACACCGATGAGGACTTCGAGTACGAAGCCCCGAAGAAGGCCGTCAACCCCGCGAACGCGCTCTGGGACCCAGGCTTCAGTGCGGACTTCACGGGCGGGAAGGTCGGCAACTTCTCGTACGGGCATCTTCAGCCGTCGGGCACGCGCAGCAAGCCCGCCGGGACTGACCTCGCCGCGACCGAACCGACAGGACGGCTCCGCGCCTGGCGCGATACGTTCTCCACCACCGAGGCCATTGTCGCCAACCGCGGCCCGGAAATCACTTCCGTCGCGGCCGACTACACGCCATCGCTCAAGAACAAGTCGAGCAACACGCTCCTCATTCACGGCGGGCGCCGCACCTGGGAAGGCAACATCGGCTACAACGACGGGCACGTCGAGTTTGAGACTTCCCTGAGGCCGACCGGGTCCGTGCGCTTTGACTCCGCGACGGGCGAACGCTGGGACACGCTCTTCTTCGATGAGCCCGATGATGTGAACCAGTCGAACGCGTTTCTGGGGATCTTCACGACGGCGGGGGAGAAGCCGAGCGAGTTCAAGGGGATATGGGATTGAAAGTGGGACAACGCGGTCGGCGCAACCCGTCGCTCGCGCTCAGGGCTCTGACAGACCACAAACGCCCTCGCTGACGATCGGCCTGCTTACTTCACTCTGAGCCTCTCCCTGCACACCGACCCATCCACGAGGAGCGACCCGACGATCTCTCTTGCTGCCGCGCGCTGGCCGGGCCACATGAACGCGCCCTCGCCACTCGCCCGCACCGCGTCGCGCGAATGCACCCACCGGTGTGCCGAGTGCTCATCGTTCAATCGCGGCGTCCAACCGGGCGGAACCTCCGCCGCGAAGCGCGGGCTGAGCACGATCGCATCGAGTTCCGCGATGAAGAACGGGTGTACCTGCTCGAGCGCCCAGAGGTGGATGAACGAGGTCTCCAGCCCTCCCCCCTGCCCCCTCCCTCTGGGAGGGGGAGCAAGGCCGACTTCTTCCGAAAGTTCGCGAAGCGCGCACTGCACCGCCGTCTCGCCCGGCTCGGCGTGCCCCATCACCGGTTGCCAAGTCCGGCCCAGCGGGTCGCGCGTGCGCTTGAGTTGCAGGAAGTACACATCGGCTGATGCGCCGCCTGCATCCGCGCCGGTATCGGGCGACACGCCGCCCCATGAACTCGATGCAGCGGCGACTCCCGAGGACGCGCCGACCGTGCCTCGCGGTGGCTTCGCGGTCCTCTGGAAGATGTATACATCGATGATGTCGCTGCGGATCCGCGGCCCGCCGCGGGGCTCCACGCGATAGCCGGTGTCGTCGTGTTGAGGGGGGGTGGGCAGGTTGGCCAACTCAGTTCTCCTCGATCTTGGCGATCCCCTGCCAGATACGGGCCTTGAGCAGCGTCTCCCGCCACTCGCTGTCGGGCTGCGAGTCCGCGACGATGCCCGCGCCCACGCCATACCGCACTTGCCATTCCGGGGTGGCCCGGCACTCCGTGCCGGTGCCCGTTGTCGATTGAAAGGAGTGTGTGGACGTGTCAGCCGGTGTCAGCACCGCCGTGCGGATCGCCACGCTGAACT
>CAYMWG010000083.1:0-10210 GCA_964393765.1 uncultured Phycisphaeraceae bacterium | reverse complement strand
GAGCTCACCGAGACGTTCCCGGCGCACGTGGTCTGCGAGTGGCTTGGCAACAGCCGCGTGATCGCGCAGTCGCATTACCTGCAGGTTCTCGACTCGCACTTTGAGAAGGCGGCGACAGCGCCAAAACAGGAAGCGGCGCAAATTGCGGCGCAGCATGCAGCCGAATCGAGCGACGTTGAGATGCACCGCGTTCAGGCCGCTCTCTCGCAAGGTGCGCCCGTGCCAATGGTTACGAGCCGGTGCGAGGTCGTGCGAGAGCAGCCAATGACCCCGATGGGATTCGAACCCATGTCGCGTCCGTGAAAGGGACGTGTCCTGGACCAGGCTAGACGACGGGGCCGCAAGGCCCGGATAGTAGGACGCTTGGATCAGGCCGAGGGTGCTGAACGGGCGACGGTTTCGAGGAGATTGGGCGGGCCGCGCCTCCCCGCCGTCACCGGCGGAACGCGCAGCGCCGCCGCGACTTATCGGGGCTTGATTGCCACCACCGATCGGCAAGAAGTGCCGATGATTGGGGGATGGACAGTCATCCTCCGTACCCGGCCGAGTCACAGCCGCGCGAGTCCTCGATTGCTTACGGAGTGCCAACCGCACTTGGGCGTGGAGTCGCGGGGCGATGGCTCCGGCGCGGCCTCGTGGTCGGCGCAGCGGGGTGCGGCTTCGCGCTGCTCGGGAGCCTGATCAACCCGTCGCCTTCCCAGGCGCACGACGATGAGCGCATTGCCGCGATCGGGGTGTCTGCCGGTGGGGCGGGGGGCGGGAGCGCTGCAAGAAACATGCCCAAGGCCGGTGCCGGCAATGTGCCGGTCGTCAAGCCCGCGCTGCTCATCGGGATGCTCGAAAGCCCGGAGTACCTGGTCTTGATCCAGCACGCCGATCCCACACCGCGCTACACGGTCTGCACGCCGGCGGGGCGCATCCTGCGGGAGGACCTCGATGCGGACGATGTATACCGCGAGTTTCCGATGCTCGATCTGCGGCAGTTCCGGCTTGATCCGGCCGCGGATCTCCAGTCATCCGGCCCGCTGATGCTTGCCTGGCCCGCCGATTGATGCCGCTCGCCCTCCGATGCACTCAGCCGGTACGCTTCGTCCATGTCGATTGTCGTGCTCTGCCCGATGGAGATTGAGCGCAAGGCGGTGGCGAGCGCGCTCCGCAAGGCAGGGCTGTGTGAAGTTGAAGGCGTCCGCGTCATTCGCACGGGCATTGGCAAGGAGGCCGTTATTCGCGCCCTCGCGGGTGTAACGCCGGGATTGGCGGGCGGTTCGCTCATCGTGCTGGCAGGCGCGTGCGGCGGCCTGACCCACACCGACGATGCGCCGCGGATCGTGGGCGTGATCGACGAGCACGGGGGGCGCTGGACTCCGGCACTCGTTCGGCAATCGGACTCGGGAGGTGTTCTGCTGGTGGCGGTCGATCGCATCGTCGCTACGCCCGCCGACAAGCGGGAACTTGCGCAGCGCACGGGTGCGGCGATCGTCGATATGGAATCCCATGCCTTCGCCGCGGAGTGCGATCGCAGAGGGATGGCCTGGACGGTGGTCCGCGGCGTAAGCGACACGCCCGATGAGCTGCTCTCGCCCGAGGTCCTGGGCTGGCTGAGGCCCGATGGCCGGACGCGCGCGGTTCGCGCGGCGATAGACCTGGCGAGGCGGCCGTCGCTGATCCCGCACATCATGGGTGTGATGAGGCGCGCGCATCGCGTCCTCCCGCTCGTGGGGGAAAGAGTTGTGGAGATCGCGCGTGCGTGGCTGTTCCGCGCGAGCGAATCTCCCGAAAATTCCGCCGCGGGCGGGCCGCATCGCCGGGCACCTATCGAGCCTCTCGCGATCCCGCCGGGCACGCCGGTGCTCCTCATCGTCGGTGGGACGTTCGACCCGCCGCACCTGGCGCACACGGACCTGCCCTGTCGTGTGCGCGCGCACATCGAGGGCGCGTCAGGTTGGCACGACCGTGCATGGCTGGCGTTTGTGCCCGCCGCGAGGTCCCCGCACAAGGCCTCGCGCCCGCTCGCGAGCGATGAGGATCGTTTGGAGATGTTGGCGCTCGCGCTGCGCGATGTGCCGCGGTCGCTGATCTGGCGCGATGAACTGTGCCGCGCTGCCGCGGGCGGCGCGACCGGAGAGGGCGAGCCGAGTTACATGGTGGACACGCTGGAGCGGGCGCGGGCGCGGCTCGATGCCAACGGCGGGGGGGGCACGGTAGTTCGGCTCGTGATCGGCGCGGATCAGGCGGCGGAGTTCCACCGCTGGCGCGAGGCGAGACGCATCGTTGAACTTGCCGAGCCGCTGGTGATGGCCCGAGAGGTAGCAGGAGCGGGGAGTGCCCCGGTGAGCGGAACGACCGATGCAGGCGCGATCGTGGAATCGATGCAGCGGTCAGGGTTCTGGACTCCCGCCGAACTCGACGGCTGGCGGAGACGGGTCGTCCCTGTGGGCCGGATCGACGCCAGCGCCACTCAGGTTCGGCGGGCGGTTGCCGCTGGACGCCTTGCGGAAGTGCAGGGCCTGCTGGCACCGGCGGTCCTCACCTTCATCCGGGAGCGGGGTCTCTACGCGGAGGTGTGGGTTGCTCCATCCGCCCTGCCGAAGGCTATCTGAATCCTTGAGCATTGGTGGCACGCGGGCCGCAGGTTCCGGTACACTTATCCCCGGGGGTCTGCACAGGTGCCGATCCTTCCCCCAACCCACCCCCCACAAATGCACATTCTGGAGATCGTACCATGCCCACCACACGCGGATACCTCAAGTTGATCGCCGGCTTCGCGGCACTCGGACTCGGATTGTCCGCGGCGGGAGTGAGTGCCGGGTCGGAGCCTGTAAAGAAGTCGTATGAGTTTGGCGTCATCGCCAAGAGCCAGTCCAACCCGGTCTTCCAGGCGGCACGCACCGGCGCGGAGGACATGGCCAAGGAACTCTCCAAAAAGCACGGCGTCGAGGTGAAGATCAACTGGCGCACGCCCAACAACGAGGATGCGCAGCAGCAGGCGCAGTTCCTCGAGCAACTCGTGTCGCAGGGTGTCGATGGCGTCTCGATCTCGTGCTCGGACGGCAAACTGCTCAAGAGCGCGATCGATGCCGCGGTCGCCAAGGGCGTGGAGGTCGTGACCTTCGATTCGGATTCGCCCGACAGCAAGCGGTTCGCCTACTACGGGATCGACGATGAGGCCGCTGGGCGGAAGGTCATGGAAGAACTGGCCAAGGCGATGGGCGAGAAGGGCGTGGTCGCGATCCTCGCGGGGAACCAGAACGCCCCGAACCTTCAGACACGGGTTCGCGGGGTGAAGGAGCAGGCCAAGAAATATCCCGGCATCACGATCAAGGATACTTATTACCACGCCGAGACCGCGGCGGAAGCGGCCCAGAAGGTGCAGAGCGTGCAGAGTTCCAACCCGGATATCTCAGGCTGGGCGATGGTGGGCGGGTGGCCGCTTTTCACCAAGAATGCGCTCGACGGCGTGTATCAGCACGCCAAGGCCGTCTCGGTCGATCATCTTCCGGAGCAACTCGGATACGTCAAGAGCGGCCAGGTTCAGGCGCTGATCGGTCAGGACTGCTATGGCTGGGGTGCCGAGACGGTGAGGATGCTCTTCGAGAAGGTCCACGAGGGCAAGTCGCCGGCCAAGGTTGTGAACACGTTTGAGTTGAGCGTGGTCACGAAGGAGTCCGTCAGCAAGTACGAGGGGATCTGGGAGAAGTGGCTGGGCAAGAAGTAGGGCGCGTCCGCCCACTCGCAAGAACCAAACGCCGCGCGGAGGAGACTTCGCGCGCCGGTTTCCCCATGCGAATGTGTGATCGCCTTGCAAGGTGCGCCGCTTGACCCACCCGGCCCTATCCGGACAGCCCGATTCGCGGTTGGTCTCGACCAGCGCAAGCGCCTCAGAAGCGCCGATATTGCTGCGGGCCGAGGGAATCTCCAAGCGGTTCGGCATCACGCAGGCGCTGCGGGATGTCAGCGTGTCGTTCCGCGCGGGCGAGGTACACGCGCTGATGGGAGAGAACGGCGCGGGCAAGAGCACGCTGGGCAAGGTCATTGGGGGCCTGCACAAGCAGGATGCGGGAACAGTCCGGATCGCCGCGCGGGGGGGCATGGACCTTCGGCAAGGCGAGGGTCATGTGCTGCGCGCCGGGTCGATGGAGGACGCGTTCGACGCGGGCATCCGCATCGTGCATCAGGAGCTCGCGCAATGCCCGAACCTGAGCGTCGCGGAGAATCTGTGCCTGCACGACCTGCCCCGGAATCGGCTCGGCCTCGTTGATTTCGGTGGGGCGGAGCGCCGTGCGGAGCACCTACTCGCCCTTCTTGAGCCGGCCATTGATGTCCGCGCCCCCTTGGGGAGCCTCTCTCCCGGGCACCGGCAGATCGTGCAGATCGCCCAGAGTCTCGATGAGCGCACATCAGGAGCGGAAGGCGACGGGGAGGATGGGAGAGGCAGTCCGCGGGTCATCGTGCTCGATGAGCCGACGAGTTCGCTCGCGATAGTGGAGGTTGACAGGCTGCTGACGATCGTACGGCAACTCGCGGCCCGGGGCCTCACCATCATCTACGTCTCGCATCGAATGAGCGAGATCTTCGCTGTTTGCGACCGGGTGACGGTGCTGCGCGACGGGCGCTTCGTCGCGACGTCGAATGTCAAGGACATCGACGAGGCGGCGCTGGTCGAGCAGATGATCGGGCGCAAGATCACCGGCACAGCGCGGTCGGCCCGCTCGACGGCCATTTCGCAGGCGGGCGAATCGCGCGAGAAGAGCGGGGGCGGGCTCGTGGTGCGCAACCTTGTGTCGCAAGGCAGGCTCAAGGACGTGTCGCTCGAGGTCCGACCGGGCGAGATCGTGGGCGTGGGCGGGCTCGTGGGCGCCGGGAGGTCGGAACTTCTTGACGCCATCTTCGGCCTTGATGCCGGCGCGAGGGGCACGGTCATCGCCAACGGCAAGACGGTGTGCGATGGCCGGCATAACGGGCCCGTCGCCGCGATCGGCGCCGGCATGGGCTATGTGCCGGAGGACCGCAAACTCCAGGGCCTGTTCTTCCAACTGGGCGTTGGCGAGAACATCGCCGTGCCCGTCATGCGCCGGCTCGCGGCCATGGGACTCAGGAGGCTCAGCGCCGAGAGGCGGCTGGTGCATGACCGGCTGCGCGACTTCCAGGTCAAGACTGCTTCGCCGCGCTCGGTCCCGGGCGAACTCTCGGGTGGGAACCAGCAGAAGTTGCTGCTTGCGCGATGGATGGGCGCGGAAACCAAAGTGCTGCTGCTCGACGAGCCGACGCGCGGGATTGATGTTGGCACCAAGGCGGAAGTCCACCGGCTGATCTCGGCCGCGGCGGACGGGGGCGCGGCCGTGCTGCTGGTGTCGAGCGAGATGCCCGAACTGCTGATGCTTTCGGATCGCGTCATCGTTCTGTGCGATGGTGGCTTAACCGGAGAGTTGACGGGGGACCGGATGACGCAGTCCGAGATACTGCGTCTGGCGACGGTTGATGCGCCCGTGGGCGCGGTACAGTGAGAGGCAGTGGGGGCGCAACGCCGCAAGCGCGTGCAAAAACGAAAAAGGCCCCCGTCATGTGACGAAGGCCTTGCGGGTTGTTGGCGATTCCTGCGCCTGATCAGACGATCACTTTACGGGCAGGGGCCGGTGCCCTCGGCGAACCACTCAGAGAGGAACGCGAAGATCGCCGGGACGCCGTTGGTGCCGCCGTAGTTGCGGGCAACAGGGTCGTTGGCGAACCAGTCCGACAGGAAGCAGAAGATGTCGGGGACGCCGACGGTCCCGTCCTGGCACCAGTCGGCATCGCAGAACGCGGGGCCGCCGGTGGCGATGACGACGTACTGAGTCCCGTCGATCCCGCTGAAGTCGATCAAGCGCGGCTCGGCGAGATTACCGGCCCCGATCGGCAGGCCGCCGAGGACTTGGTTGGACATGAAGGTGGTGTCGGAGTTGCCGATGAGTCCGGCGAGCCGGAGTTCGCTCGCCGCGTCCCAGCCGAGTTCATCGAGGTCGATGGAGAACTCGATGCCCTCGGTGGCGCCCGTTGCGCCGCTGGCGTCAACGTCGGTGACGCCGGTGAGGTTGCGGTTGCTCATCACGGAGAGAATCTGGCCGTCGCGCGGGGCGGTGAGCGGGTCGGCAACCCAGGCGTCCCAGTTGGCGAGCGTGAGGTCAAAGGGGAACGCCGTGCGGAAAGCGTCGAGCACGATGCCCGACTCGCGCGGAGCGAACGCCGAGTAAATGTCGCCGGTGAAGTCGTCCTGCAGGCGGATGCCGTTGCGCTGGATTTCCGAGGGAGCAAGGCCGTTGCAGCAGAAGTTGCTGCCATCAAGGGTCAGCAGGGTTCCCGCGGCCTTGCCCTGGAAAGTCCCATAGTCGAGGATGGACGACCCGCCGCCGCCGACCGATGCACGCCCCAGAGTGCGCAGGATGGCCGCGTCCAGGACGCCGCGCGAGCCGTTGGCCTCCTCGAAGTGGTAGACCATGTAGTAATCGGCAGCGAAGTCGGCATCAAAGGTCAGGCCGGGGTTCACGCCGTTGTTGCCCAGGCGGTTGATCACACCTTGGCCACCCTCGGCGTTGCCGACGCGGACGTTGTCGGTGCGCATCGTGTTCTGGCCCTCGCCCGCGATCGAGTCGAGGAACAGGTGCAGGCGGTGCTGCTCGGTGCTGCTGTTGAGGTTGCCGGTGATGTGAACGTACAGACGGTTGTCGGGCACATCGAGGTAGGAGTACACGGCATCGAGTTCCGAGCCGTACGACAGCCCCGCATCGGGGAGGGGGGGCAGGCAGACGCTCGGTCCGGCAACGCCGGCAACGCCATTGGTGGTGGTGGCGAAACCGCCGCCGAGGCCGCCGCCATTGGTCAAGACCTGCGAGAAGTCCGCGTACCAGGTGATGGTGTTACCGCCGCCGCGGAACGACAGGTAGAAGTCGGCGTCAAACCCTGTGTCAAAGGTCAATCCGTTGTGGACATTCAATCCGTCCGCGCCCGAGTTGTCGTTGCGGACGACATTCTGTCCGCCCGCGACGCTGTCGACCCAGAGGATCAGGTGGTTGAAGTTGGTCTGGAGATTACCGGAAAGAAACAGGTGCAGGTTTCCATCGCGGATGAGCGCGTACATCGCGTTCAACTCACTGGAGTTGTTGCCAAAGCCGGTCTCGACTGTCTGGATGTACAGCGGCGCGCCGTACGATGCGTCCCGCGCGCCATCAATGACCGGTGCGGGTGCCCCCGAAACGACGTTCGGGATGGTGGCGAACGGATCGCCGGCAAAGTTGTTCAGATTGACCAGCGCGACCGGAGACCCGCCGCCGATGAAGTTGCCGGCCCCGTCGCCACCCAGATTCCCCTGCGGCGCTGTGAGCCCGGGCAGAAACTGGTTGGATAGGTAGTCGTTCCCGCTGCCGTTGACGTACGTCAGGATTCGGAAGTCCCCCGCCGGGCTGCCAAGTTCCGAGAGGGGGATGACGATCTCGATGCCCGTCGCGACCGCCGCCGCGGCCACTGGGTCCGCCGCATTGGGCGCACCGCCGCCGATGCCCGCGGTGTTGGAGTTGTCGATGGAGACGCGGATGCCGGCGCCGATTGGGGTGCAGGGCGGCTGCGAACCGGCGTTGCTGTCGCCAAAGAGCGTCGGGTTTGTCTGTACCCACTTCGCCGCGCCGTAGAACGCGCTGTCGGCCGCATCGATCTTCCCGTCGAGCACGGGCTGTCCGAGCGCGCTACCCGCGGCGAGCAGCACAAGTCCGGCAGTCATAATCATTTGATTCATCGAAATCTCTCCTTTTGGTCAATGAAGCCTTGCCATTGCGGAAAAAGCACCAACCGTGACCCGAGTCGGGGCGCGGATGGCAAGGGCCGTTGTGCGTGGGATCAAAGATACAAGATTGCCGGGGAGGAACAACGTAAATTGGCCTCAAATTTGTTCTTCACAATTGCCTCGGCGCGGTCCCGCGGCGCGTGGATGCTGGCTCGGCCCACACTCCAGCCTGAACAGACGGCTGAAACCAGCCATGCACCGAAAGGTGGGGTTTGTTCTGCGAGTCTTGCGGCCCGGCCGACAACTCTCTAGACTTTGCCCGCGCCACCTGCATTCGCCAACCGAAAGTGTGCGTATTGAATCCCGGACCGCTTCGCAGCGGAGTCAGTCTGGGACGACCGTCTTTGGGTTCTATGGGAGCAACATGATGAGCCGCGCACGCCTGGCCGCTAAAGCCTTTACTCTCATCGAGTTGCTGATCGTCATCGCGATCATCGCGCTGCTGGTGGGACTGCTCCTCCCCGCGCTCGGCAAGGCCCGGCTCAGTGCCCGCTCCGCCGCGTGTCAGAACAACACCCGTCAGGTCGGCCTTGGGATGACGCAGTACGCGGGCACCTGGAAGGATTGGTACCCCGTCATGCCACGCCCGCCCGCGTACGCAAATCCGGCGGTGATGGACGGGCAGTTCATCTACGGCGGAGTGGCCGGCCTGTTCAGCCTGTTCCAGTTGGGAGATGCCACGGGGCCGGGGCCGGGCGCGGGATATACGAGTTCGGGCAACCCGGACACCGCGTCGTACTTCGGCGGCAACAGGGTTCCGCTGATGGAGCCCTTTATGGACGGGTACGGCGTGTTGTATTGTCCGGCCGACAAGGAGGACGCCTACTTTGGCCAGGTGACGGCGCCAGGGGCGGGGAACCTTGCAAGCGCAACTTTCAAGATCCCGCATATCCCGACCGGCCAGCAGGATGTCATCAGCCACAACATCAGTTACCTCTACATCGTGGGCCTGAAGACCGATGAGCCGGTGATCCTCAAGCCCGCTCCGATCTGGGGCGATGAGACGCTCGGGCCGGATGTCAGCACCGACGCGTGGTACGGCGGCGGGGGCGGCAACACTGGCAACGCGACCATCGCGCAGTCACGCCCAGGCTACTACGGGCCGCGCGACAATCACGGGCGCGCAGGAGCAAACTTCGTGTTCACCGATGGGCACGTTGATTTTCTGAAGGACAACGTCCACGCCACGTTCTTCAGTTCCGCCAGCACGAGCGGGCAGAGCGTCAACGTCGTGCAGCCGAACCGCAGCAATCGTGTCCAGACGATCGACTGATCAGTTCGCGGGGAACAGGAACTCAAGGGCAGGCCCGAACCTCGCGGCCCAGGCGTTCTCGTCGTGCCGAGCCGTCTCGTCGATCACGACCAGCGCGCGATCGGCACCCAGCCCCTTGCCCGCGAGCAACTCCTTGAAGGCCCGCGCGGACTCGACGTACCTGGAGTTGGCCGCGCTGTTGGCGCCGGTCTCCCCCGCCTCGCGCCCGCCCATCCCGAAGTAAACCTTCGACGGCCAGTTCTTCTTGGCGGCAAAGTGCGTGAAGCCCGCGTTCTGGTGGATCGTCAGCGGCGTGCTCTCGGCGAGCACCTTGCCGAAGATCGCCGGCTTCTCGGTGCCCGCTTCGAGCGCCATGATCCCGCCGAGCGATGCGCCGCCGATGCCGCGATGCTCACGCGACTTGATCGTTCGGAAGGTCCGCTCGATCCGCGGCGTCACCTCCTCAACCAGGAACCGCACAAACTCCGCGCCGCCCGGCACCACGCCGTCGAGCGCCGCAAACGGCAGGTACTCCGCGGGGCGGTTCGCGCCCGCGTGCGGGATGCCCACGATGATCAGCGGCTCGACCTTGCCCTCCGCGATGAGTTTCGCCGCCGTCTCATCCGCACGCCACTCGCCCGGAACGCCGGGCAGTTTGTCAAAGACGTTCTGCCCGTCGAGCATGTAGAGCACGGCGTACTCCCTCTGGGCATTGGCCGCATCGTCGTAGCCGGGCGGCAGCCAGACGATCAGGTCGCGCCGCATCGGCCCCGCCCCCCCTCCGCCAAGCACATCGACCCGCCGGATCGTGCCCGACGACACCTTGATCTCGCGATAGGGGCTTGCGGCCGCGGTCGCCGCGTCCATCTTCCGCTGGTCGGCCCACGCATCGACGGTGACCTCGATCACCGGCTGCTCGTTTGCGCCCAGTTTGGAGGCATCGATCTCGGGCAGCACGCGGTTGTCGATGTTCTCAAAGCCGGGCGTCATCTCGACGCTGTCCCACGAGCCGCGCGTGAACTTGAAGGCGACTCGTGAGTCGAGCGTCGGCTTGCTCCAGGCGACCTGCCATCGGCCGTCGGAACGCTGGGTCAGTTTCATCTTCTGATCGCCGGGGTTCCAGCCATTGTGGCTGGAGGCCATGAAGA
>CAYMWG010000082.1:0-10234 GCA_964393765.1 uncultured Phycisphaeraceae bacterium | reverse complement strand
GCTCCCAGCACGACCAGCACCAGCAGCGACCACAGCCCGATCCCCAGCCACACCACGCACGCGCCAATCACCGTCAGCGCCCCGATGCCCACCGCGACGCTCGTCGGGTCCGCCCGGGCCGCGAGCACGCGGTTGATCGCCTTGGCCGTCCGGTTCGCCGCGGACTGCGCCTGTGCATACGCGGCGCGCTCGGCCTCCGGTGCCTCGGCACCCGGCGCGGCGGTCATCGTGTCGAACTGGTTCTGCACCGCGTCGGTCGCCATCGAGGCGCGCGTGACGATGTACGTCCCCATCGCCCCCAGCCCGAGCACGAGCAGGACGATGGACGCAACAATGCGGAAGCCCCGCGCCCGTTGCACGCGGTCGATCCGGGCGATCGCATCGCGCATGTTCACGGCCTGTTTCCCTTTCCCTTGCCCGGCCGGTCCCCCTGGGCGGGAGCATCGATCAGCGAATCGATCATGCCGACATCGACATCCGCATTCGGACGCGCGGGCCGGATATCGGGCGTGGGGCCTGGCTCCTGCGCCCCCGCGTCCGCCACGTCGGGCATGAGAAGGTCCTTCAGGACATCGCGGTCCGGCCCCGTGGGCGGTGCGGGCACCGATGTGGCCGCCGGGCGCGCCTGCACATCCCGTCCCGCCTCCAGCAGCGAGTCGATCACCAGCGTGCCATCCACCTCGCCGGCGAGGAACGAGGCTGTCCGCCCGCCGTGCTGCGCGCCACTCGTCTCCTCCGACTTTGCGCGTGCCTCATCCACGATCTGCACGAAGAGGTCCTCGAGTTTCTGGCGAGGCCGGGACACCCGCGTGATCGACTTCGCCCCGCCCGTCCGCTCGCGGATCAGCCGATCGATCGCGCTGATCGTGCCCTCATCCAATGGATCGGTCTGCAGGACCGTCGCGTCCTGGGTCTCGAGCAACTGATCGCACGTTCCCTGGCGCTGGATGCGACCGCCGTAAAGAATCACCATCCGGTCCACACAGTCCTCAACGTCCGACAGCAGGTGACTGGAGAGCAGGATGGTCTTGCCGCGACGCCCCAGCGCGATGATGAGGTCCTTGATCTGGCGCGTGCCCAGCGGGTCAAGCCCGGTCGTGGGCTCATCGAGGATCAGGAACTCGGGGTCGTTGATGAGCGCCTGCGCGATGCCGATGCGGCGCTGCATGCCCTTGGAGTACTCTCGCACGGGACGGAACTGCGCCCCCGCGAGGCCCACCATGTCGAGCAACTCGTCGATGCGGCGCTTGCGCACCGCGCGGTCCAGCTCGAACAAGCGCGCGTAATAGTCCAGCGTCTCCCGCGCGTTGAGGAACGGATAGAGGTACGACTCCTCGGGCAGGTAGCCGATCCGCCGCTTGGTCTCCACATCCGTCGGCAGTTTGCCGAAGATCGAGACCAGCCCCGACGTCTTGTGCAGCAGGCCCAGGATGATCTTGATCGTCGTGGACTTGCCCGAGCCGTTGGGGCCCAGAAGGCCGAAGACCTCGCCCCGGAGGATGTCGAAACTGACGGCGTTCACCGCCTTGGCACGCGGCCGGAGCCAGAAGTCGCGGAACACCTTGGTGAGACGCTCGCAGACGACCACCGCCTCGCGCTGCGCATCGGCGTTCGTTGACCCGGCCCGCGCGCCCGTCCCCGTGTTGAGAAGCGTCTCAGCCATCACCACTCCGCTTGCCGGAACCCCCGCACTCAACTCGCGACCTTCATGCCGTCCCGCTGGCGCTGCTCGAAGCGGTTGCGGAGCAACTCTTGCTGACGCTTCCTGTTGGCATCGTCAAACTCCTTGCCCAGACGATCGACCTCCTGCTCGCGCAGGAGCGCGGGGTCGCGGTTGATCGAGATCACCGTCGGTCTGCCCGTCGCCGGGAGGAGCATGATCTGCGTCCCGTCTCGCGTGGCGAACGCCCGGTAGGCGTCCGCCCAGTCGCCGTTGAGCAGCACCGTGGGGTTCACCTTGTACGCCGCGAGTTTCGCCACAAACAGGTCCGCATCGGCCTTGGCCTTCGCGACCATCGTCGTCCGCTCCTGGCGCGCGCCATCGAGCATCGATGTCACCGCGCCCGAAACCCGCACCTGGACAGCGCGCCCGCCGATCTCGACAGCCTCGCCCAGCAGCAAACTGTTGATCTGCGCCAGCGTGGCCTCCGCCGCCGCCGCGTCCCCCTTGGCCAGGTCGAGTTCGTACCGGTCGATCTGCGCCAGAATCACGTCCGCCGCATCGCCCGCCGCCGCCTGGAGCGACTGCCGGCGCTGGTCATCGGCCTGCTCAATGGCCGAGGCCGACTGCGACTGGGCCGCCTGCACCTGGTAGTACCGTCCCATCACCCGTCGCGGGGGAAACTTCTGCGTCATAGCCAGCGTCTGAATCTGGATGCCCGATTCAAGTCGATCGAGCGTGCCCTGGGCCGTCTGACGCGCCAGCGATTCGACGGTGCGGAACGTGCCCTCGGCGCGGCTCTCATCGGGGATGTTCCGCATGAACTCGTCGAGCGTGACGCCCGCGGCAGCGCGGACGATCGCCTGCATCACCACCACCAGAACGATCTTCTGCTCCACATCCTCATCGGGGATGTTGCGAGCGTTGAGGTCGGGCCTCGCCTCATCGTGCCGGTAACTCACGGTCCACCGGGCGTGGACCATCGCGCCATCGGCGGTGAGCAACTGCCCATCGACATTCGGGTCAAGTGAGTCGGAGCCGCCGCCCGAAAGCGTCGTCGACCCCTCGCTTGCGAGTTTGTTCTCCTCATCAGCAGAGAGACTCGGGAAGAACTGCCTGCGGAGGTCCAGAACCTGCTCGCCGACGGGGACCTTGATGATCCGGCCGATCGGCGCGGGCCACCCCAGGTGAGCGCCCGGCTCGAGATTGGAATCAACGATCTGCCCGAACCGCAACTTGATGCCCCGCTCCGATGCGCCCACGGAGGTGAAGCCGGAGAAAGCGAACAGCGCGGCGAGCACGACGATCGAGCCCAGCAGGACGTGATAACTCCACCGCAGCGCATCGGCCAGCGACTTGGTCGCCGGGTCCATCATCGACGCCATGTCCGCGGCCGCGGAACCCTCGCCGGAGTTCAACCGGACTGTCGCCGCGCCGCGCCGTTCGCGACGCGCCAAGGGGTCCGCGCTAGATCGACCGGAAAAGCCGCTCATCGTCCACCCCCGGGGACCGCAGCGTCGCTGCCCGCATCCGCCGCGGGCCTGACGTTGGGCGCTGGGGGAGCGGTGAGCCGGTCAAGGCCGGGGACAGGAATCTCGCCGGAGTTGAACATGCCCGATGCGCCGGGGCTGAAGAACTCGAGTCCGGGAATGCTCGTGGGCAGAACCAGCGTGGTCGAGCGGCCGTGCGCGACGCGCATCAGTTCCATGTTCTTGAGGAAGACCGCCAGTTCCGGCTTCTCGTTCATCCGCTTGGTGAACTCGGCGACCTCGGCATCGCCCTTGGCACGGAGTTCTCCCGCCAGCCGCTGCGCGAACGCGAGGATGCGCTTGGCATCGTTGTCCGCGCTCGAGCGGATCGCCGCGGCCTGGCTTGCGCCCTGGCTGATGGTCTCATTGATGATCTTGTCGCGGTTGCCGTTCATGCGGTCGATGACGCTCTTGGTCACCTCCTGCGGGAGCGAGATCGTGGAGATGCCCACCGCGACCGGGACGATGCCCGAGTCCGCCAACGCCGCCCCCGCCGCCGGTCCCCCGCTGGAACGCGAGAGCATTTCCAGAATCCGGGTCTCGAGTTCGGGCAGTTGCGAGGCCGCGCCGTCGGCCGCGAGAAGTTGATCAAGGCGGTACTGCCCGACCTCCGTCATCGCGCTGCGGAGTTTGGTGACAAGGATCCGCTCGGCCTCGGCATAGTGGTCGCCCGCCCCATCGCCCGAGCCGGAGAACCGCTGGTAGAACTTCAGCGGGTCCGCGACCCGCCAGGTCATGTACGCGGTGAACACCAGTTGCCGCTGATCGGCCGTCGATTGCGTCTCGGGCGTGCTCTCGACCAGGCGAAGACGCGTGTCGTACTTGGTGACCGAGTGGACGTAGGGCACCCGGAACCGCAGCCCCGGCGCGTCGATCACGGAGGTCGCATCGGCGCGCCCGAAGGTCGCGACCACCGCCTTCTCGTTGAACCCCACGGTGTACGACACCATGAAGCCCACGAATGTGAGCACCACGACGCCGATGATCAGGAACCGGACGAAAAGGCCTGTGTACCGTTGCAAGGACCGATCTCCTCGTGCGTTGACAAAGAACGTGCGCCGCGTCAGAGCGTCTCAGGGAGACTGCTCGGGCGCTGTCGCCTTGGGGTCCTCAAACAGGTTGCCGCCGATCGCCGAGTCGTGCAGGTCCACACGGACCTCGACCCCCTGGGCACCATCGGCGACGATGTAAACACGCTTGTTCGCGATAAGGTCTCGCAGCATGTCGAAGTACTTCCGCGCGACGTACACCGTCGGCGAGGCCTCATACTTGGCGATCTCGCCCTTGTGCTGCTCGGCACGCGCCCGCGCGTGCATGTGCTTCTCCCAGCGCTCGCGCCGGGCAGAGAGCAGTTCGATCGCCGCCGCCCCGCCCGCCTTGGCCATCAGGTCCGCGATCTGGGCGTCCAGCAGCCGCTGTTGCGCAGGGTCGGGCTCGCGCTCGTGCCGGTTGATCACCGCGACCAACTCGCGCGCCCGCCCGAGCGAGCCCGCCGCCTCGATGAGCATCTGGTCGGCTTCCTTGTAGCCGTTCTCGATCGCGCCCTCGCGGCGCTGGCCCGCGCTCACGACCTCCTCGAACTTCTCGGCTGTCTCGCGCGGCGGATGAATGCCCTCGATCCCCACCGACACGACACGGATGCCGTTGCCCTTGAAGCGCTCGGTCATGCGGCGCTCCAGTTCCGCCGCCGCGCCCGCGCGTCCGGCACCCAGCAACTCGTCAGCGCCGCGCGTCGCCATGTACCGCATCAACTCCCGCTGCCCTTCGACCTTGATCACCCGTTCGCGGTCCTCGGGCGCGGCCATGCCGTTGAACAGCGCGAGTTCCTCGACGATGTAGTAGAGGGGCACCTCCGCCGCGATCAGCGATCGGTCGCCCGCGTCGAGTTGCCCCGCCTCGCGCTCCAGCGCCTCGGGCTGCACGATGAACACCCGCTCGGCCGCCTTGTGGTCGTTGGTCCACAGCACCGCGGTCTTGATGGTCGGCGCCTCTCCGCCAAGGTTCACGCGCCGGAGCCGCTCGGTCTGGAACCGGTCGATGCGCTCGAACGGCCAGGGCAACTTGACGTACGGACCCGGACGCAGCGCCCGCGCCTCCGTCATGTTCTGGCCGAAGCGAACGCGCAGACCCTGCTCGTTGGGCTGGACCACCGCGACGCACGTCAGCGCCCACAGCACCAGCACCCCCACCACCACCAGCGCCGCGATCGACCGGCTGAGCAACTGGTAGAACCAACTCCCCGTCACATCGAACCCGAACTGGTAGTTGAGCGCGCCCCCGATCGACTCCGCGATCCGGTCGGGCGCGGCGGCAAATCCGAGAACCCGCGAGTCCATCGCCGGACGCGGGACCTCGCCCGGGCGACGCGGGCGGTAGATGCCCAGCAGGAAGTTGAACACGATCTCCGCGCCGATCACGATCATCACGATCGGGATGGCCATGTGCATCACGCTGGCGACCGAGTCGGTGCCGAAGTAATCAATCGTGTGCCCGATTGCCAGGGCCGCGCCCGCGAGCGCAGCGCCGACGGCAATGGCTGCCCCGGCCCGCAGGTTCGCCCACACCGGTTGCTTCGCCATGCCGGCGACAAACCGCGCAAACAAAAAGCCCAGCACCGCTATCACCGCGCCGATGACGATCCGCCACCCCGCTTCCAGAACGGGAGGCTCAAACTTCGGCCGCTCGAAGAAGTCGCGTCCGCCCTCCAGCCTCCACAGGCCAACGGCGATCAGAGCCGCGGCCAGCACCAAACTGACAACCGGCAAGAAGATGCGGTGCATCCCCACCAGCCGCTTGGCCGCTACCCGCAGTTCGTCGCCGGACTGCCCAAAGGCCGAGGCCGCGCGGGCGCCCTGGGCCGAGAGCGACTCGGCCTCCAACGCCTCGATCCGCTCACGCCGATGCTGGTCGAAGACTACGGCCAGCGCAAGCCAGACCACGGACCCGAGGAGCGCAAAGAACGCCGCGCTAATCCCCGCCTGATCCTTGGCCACCACGCCATAGATGAGCAGCGCAAGGCCCATCGCCAACTGGATGACCAGTCCCAGCAGACAGACCGCGGCGGCACGCTTGTAACTCTGAAAATCGGCCTTCATGCGCTTCTCGACGCTCCCGAAGACCCCGCCCCGCTCGCCCCGTCGCACCATTCGATCCCGGCTCGTCGCCGCGCAAACGCGGTGCGGCGGCAACCTCGACAGGCCAAGCCCATCGGTCCCCCGGACCCAACCCCATCAACCAGAAGGCAACGCCCGTCTCTCTGCCGGCAGAACGCCGACCGGGCCGAGACAATAGCCGGCAACCCCCCTCCCACAAAACCAGGTGCGCGAACCTGTCGACCCGCCGGTACGTTGATGTACGACAAACCCGGCCCTATGTTCGTCCGCCGCCACGAACTTTCTTTCGCCGCAGCGGGCGTCGATCCGATCCGACCAGTCCCCCGCTCCCCGCTCCTGACCGCTGGTGCCTTCCACGCGCCCGGGTTGCGTGGCACCCACGGACCCTCAGCCACCCATGCTCTCGCAACTTCTCACCATCGCGCGGAACACGTTCGTCGAGAGTGTCCGTCAGCCGATTTTTTTCATAATCATTGCGTTGGCAGGGCTTTGCCTCCTTGGAACAACGTGGTCCGCCGGTTTCTCGATGGGCATGACCGAGAGCGGCGAGGTCTCCGGCGACAACAAACTCCTGCTCGATGTCGGCATGGCGACCGTCTTTGTCTGCGGGATGCTCCTCGCCGCCTTCCTGGCGACCGCCGTCATCAGCCGCGAGATCGACAACAAGACCGTCCTGACGGTGGTGAGCAAGCCCGTCTCGCGGGTGACCCTTGTTCTGGGGAAGTTTGCAGGTGTCGCCGGCGCGATTTTCATCGCCAGTATCACCATGTCCGTCTTTTTGCTCCTCTGCCTGCGTCACGAGGTGATGTCCACCGCCGCCGACGAGGTGGACGGCCCGGTGGTTTTTCTCTCCTTGCTGGCCATCGGCGTGTCCCTGGCCGTTGCCATCTGGTGCAACTTCTTCTATGGCTGGGTCTTTCCGCAGACCGCGACACTCCTGCTTTTCCCGCTGATCCTGCTGGCGTACTTGGGCGTGCTGCTGATCTCCAAGCGATGGGAGATCCAGCCGCCCGGCACAAACTTCAAGCCGCAGATCACCATCGCCGCATTGAGCATCGTGATGGCACACCTGGTGCTGACGGCCATTGCGACGGCCGCTTCCGCGCGTCTCGGGCAGGTCATGACGCTGGTGGTCTGCTGCGGGGCGTTCATGCTCGGCATGCTCTCGAACCATTTCCTGGGCAAGCGGGCCATGGACAACCAGTTCGTGGGCCTCATCGGCGCTGCCGATCCAGGGTTGGACGACCAGCGGACCCTCGATCAGAACGGTGACATCTACAACATCACGCTCGAGTTTGATCCGCGCCGCCAACTCAATGCCGGCCTGCCATTCTATTACGGCCCAAACCCCAATGGCTTCGACTTGGCAGTCCCACCCTTTGAGCCTTACAAGGGAAGTCTGACCGAACTCGGTGAACTCGGCGACCGCACCTTGCCGCCCGCCCTGGTCATCACCGGCTCGCTCGGGACGGGCAAGTCACTGAAAGTCCAGCGGGTCGGAGCGGACAGGCCCCTGGTCCATCGCGCGCCGATGGCGGGGGACTATGTCTTCCTCGCGCCCACTCGATACAACTTTCTCGCCCTCGCGGCGTGGGCAGCCGTGCCCAACGTCCAGTTCTTCTGGCTTGTGGATGCCATTTCGCAGGATCAGCCCGTCCCCGGCCGCCACCTGGGCCTGGTAGTGCTCTATGGTTCCTGTCAGGTCGGCGTCTTTCTTTCCCTCGCGGTGGTGCTGTTCCAGCGCCGAGAAGTCGGTTAACCTGTTGTTGTCCATCGCGCCCACAAAGTTGTTCGCCCGCTCTAATAGGGTTCCAGATATGGCACGCACCTCGATCGAATCCGGAATGTCCTCTTCCAAAGCCGCTTCCAGGCCCAAGGGAGGGGGCAAGCGCAGCAACCTGGACCAGGGTCAGAAGATCAAGTTGGCCGTCTCGATCTTGGTGATCCTGCTGGTCATTGTGTTTCTTCTGTACCAGTTCGGGTTCATTTTCTCGGGTGGCAACGCGAACCTTTCCTCGGACGTGCCCGAGGCGGATCAGGCGGAACTCATCAAAGAGATTGATCGCGCCAAGCAGGCGCCACCACCGTCTCCCAGCGCGCCTACGAAAACCAGCGGCGCGTGATCGCTCGATGACGTGGCGCCTCCTCCCCCGGGTTGGCCCGGTATCGGCACAAGTCTGATAACGCTTCGGCTGTCTGTCGCGCCCGGCTTTGCCGCGTGCGTTAAAGACTTTGCGCGCGAATGCGGGCCGGGCTATTCAGGCCCCCCGGGGCGCGGTCGATGCGGGAGCGGATTCCTCTGACCCGGATCTTCAAGAGCGGCCTCAAGGAGCGGTGCGTTGAACGCGTCCTCGACCACATCCCCATTGGCAGCGACCATCGTGGTCGCCGATGACGAGACGCACATCCGTCTGGTTGTCGCCGAGAAGTTGCGCTCCGCCGGCTACACAGTCTTTGAGGCACGAGACGGCGAGGAGGCGCTGGACCTGATCCACCAGCACAAACCCGATGCGATCGTCACGGACCTGCAAATGCCCTACATGAGCGGGCTGGAACTGTGCATCCGCCTCGCGGAGGAGGCACGCGCTGCGGGCACGCAGCCCCCGCCGACGGTGCTCCTCACCGCGCGCGGGCACATCCTCGAGCACGAGCAGATGGCCATGACCGGCATCCGGCGGGTGATGGGCAAGCCGTTCGGCGTGCGTGATCTGCTGGATTTCGTGCAGAACACGCTTCTGGCCGGGCACCCGTCCGCCGGTTCGATCAAGCCCGACCCGATGGCGCCGATCGCGGAGTGTCGCGCAGCATGAACCTCGAACAGTACCGCGTCCCAGAGGCGATCTCCAACGCTCCAGGCGCGGCGGTCCATGCCCTGCGCGAGCGATGCTCCGCTCTGGGGCTCGCCACCTGGCGGTGCGACAACGCGGGGGCGATTCTCGCCGAGCCGCAGGAGAAGGGGCCGGTGGGCCTGCTCCTTGGCTCTTCCACCGTGACGAAGTTGGTGCGGGACGCGGTTCGACGCTGGGGCGTGCTCGCCGTTGGCGATGCCCCGGCCATCGAAGAACTCTTCCCAGGGTGCTGGGCGATGCCCCTCGCCGAGAAGCGCCGCAAGGAGCGGGTCGGTTTCATCGTGGCCGTCGCCTTTGGCGAGCGCGCGCTGACGGAAGAGTTCTTCCTCGCGGCGTGCCGATCCGCCCACCTCGACGCCCAGGCCACCCGCAAGAGTCTGCTGCCACGCGCACGCTTCGACGGCCCATCGGCCGCCGCGGTGCGCGACACGCTGCTCTGGATGGCCGCGGACCTCAACAATCTCGAGGAGCACGGCAAGACCGTCTCGGGCTTCACGCGCCAACTCACCGACTGCTTCGAGACCATTGACCTGCTCTACTCCCTGGGCCGGTCGATGAACGACCTTACCCAGCCGGCCCAGTTCATTCAGAAGATGTGCGACCGCCTCCGTGGCACGCTCCCCTTCTCGTGGCTGGGCGCGACCTTCGTCGCGGACGCCGCGGTCGCGGGCGGCGCGGCCGGGCACTTCTTTGCCAGCGGCGAGGTCGCGCTGGACCCCGAGGCGCTCGGAGCGGCCGTCGCTCAACTCCCCGTCGCGTCCGAGCCACAGGTGCCGCTCATCCTGACCGAACTCGGCGGGCAAGAACTCCCCGGCTCCGGCCAGGTGCTCGTGCAGCCTATATGGCGCGGCAGCCGCCAGGCCGGTGCCCTGCTCGCAGGCAACAAGTACGGTGATGATCCTCAGGTCAGCAGTTACGACATCCAGTTGCTCGAGGCGGCCAGTGGCTACGTCGGCGCTTTTCTCGACAATGCCGTGCTCTACGCCGAGCAGCAGGCCCTCTTCCTCGGCACGCTTGAGGCTCTGACCGCGTCGATCGACGCCAAGGACAGGTACACCTGCGGCCACTCCCGGCGCGTCGCCC
>CAYMWG010000081.1:0-10294 GCA_964393765.1 uncultured Phycisphaeraceae bacterium | reverse complement strand
CCGGCCCAAGCGCCGCTGCTTCCTCACTTCTTCTCTCCGCTCTGCAGGTGGTCGTGGCCCTGACCGGCGGGAGCCGCGTTGTCGTGGGGGCTGGCATCGCCGGGCTGCGCATCGATGACAAAGGGGAAGGTGAGGATCTTGCCCTGGTGCTGGAACTGCGCAAAGCCCTTGTAGAGTCCGGGCTTGGGGAACACCGCGTGGAAGACCACATCCGCGGGCTTGCCGTTGGCCAGCGACTCGGATGCGCGGGCGAGATTGAGAATGGCATCGTGGTCGTGGCCCGCGTGGGCACCCTCGTGCGCGTGCCCGTCGGCCTCGTCACCGTGTCCGGGGGCGTCGTCCATATCCATCGGGTGACTATGTACAAACTGCTTGAGGTCCTGGCTGATGATGACCAGGTGGCCCAACGCGCCCAGATAGTTTTCAAGGTCGGTGATGGGCTTCCCGTCCCTGTCGATGCCGATGCGGATGATCGAATCCGCGCTCGCCATGAACTTCTCCCCGTTGCAACGGACGCGGAACTCGTAGCCATCGACCTTGCCAACGACGTCGTAGTCTTCGACCAACGGCACGAGTGCCTTGGCCTCGCCTTGCACCTTTACCTTGTACTGCGGCACCTGCTGCGGCTTGTCCTCGGGCGTGAAGTCGAAGAACAGCGTGTACTCGCCGGGTGCGGGGAAGGCGAAGTCCGGGAGTGTGAGGGTGCCGTCAGGGCGCGGCGTGGGATGCTCGTGCGCATACCACGACAGGTCGGAAGAGACCATCAGGAGGTGCAGCGGCTTCTCGTGGACGATTGCAAGGTTCTTGACAGGGTTCCCCGCCGGGTCGATCAGGCGCACCGTCAGGTCCGTCTTTGTGCCTGGCATCACCGGGTTGGGGGATGCGACAATGCTTGCGGAATACGGAACCTGCGAGATGGGCTTGTACGCCATCTTGCAGACCGGGCATGTGCCGGGTCCGTCAAAGGACGTGCCGGGCTCGCAGTGCATGTCGCAGACCCACTTTTCCGGCGCGAACACGCCGACCGCCGCGACGAGCGCGTTGAGCCGGGGCAGCAGCGCAGCACAGGCGGCGGCGTCGTTCTTGTCCGCGGCATCGTGCATCTGCGAGGCGACCTTGGCGAGGTCCTTGCCGGCGATGTTGGCATCGCGGATTTTTTCACGCGCCACGCCGCTGCCGGGCTTCAGGGCAAGACGGCCGAGTTGGCCGGCGAGTTGCGAGATCGCATTGGCAGGCTCGTGGGCCGCGACCACCGACTTGGCGGCGAGCAGTTGCTGCAACTCGGCAACTTCAAGCCGGATGCGGGCGACGGCATCATCGAAGGTCTCGGCGGCCTTCACCTCAGCATGACCGTGGCCCTGGTCGTGCTGTGCGAGGAGGAACGAGGGCGTGCCGGCAAGCCCGGCGGAGGCGACAAGGACTGCGATTGAGGTGCGGAACGTCATGGGAACATCTCCTTGGTTAATGGGCGCGAAGCGTGGTACCGGGATTGTTGGGGACTTGTGTGCGGAGCGTGAGGCGCTCGGCGTCCCTGCGCGCGAACGCAAGAAACACCGTGGGCGTCACGAGAAAGTCAAGGACGGTGCAGGAGAGCAGGCCGCCGGTGACAACGACGGCCACCGGATAGAGGATCTCCTTCCCCGGCGCATCGGGGTGCAGGAGGAGCGGGACCATCGCCAGTCCCGCGGTGAGCGCGGTCATCAGGACCGGGGCGACGCGTTCCTGGCTGCCGCGGATCACGAGGTCGCGTCCGAAGGGCACGCCCTCGGCCCGCATGAGGTGGATGTAGTGGCTGATCATCAGCACCCCGTTGCGCGATGCGATGCCGCAAAGCGAGACCAGACCGATGAGGCTGGCCACGCTGAACGGCTGGCCGGTGAGCGCGAGCGCCCCGACCGCCCCGATGAAAGCCATGGGAATGTTCAGCATGACCTGCGTGGCCATGACCGCGCTGCCGAAGTATGCGAACAGCACCGCGAACATCAGCGAGAGGGAGGCGGCGCTGAGCAGCAAGATGGCCCTGGTCGCCCGCTGCTGTGCCTGGTGCTGGCCCTCGAAGGCGATGCTGTATCCAGGTGGCAGCGTTGGGAAGACTTCCGCCGCGACGGCCCGCTGGATAGCGCCGACTGTCGAGCCGAGGTCGTCGCCCTGGATATTGCACGACACCACAATCCGGCGCTGGGCGTTCTCGCGGACGATCTCGTTCGGCCCCGGCGCCTCACGGATATCGGCGACATCCGAGATCAGCGCGACCGCCCCCGAAGGCGAGAGGATGCGGACATCGCCGATGGAATGCCCCGCCTCGCTGCGCCACGGATCGTCGAGCGTGAGAACAAGGTCGTACGCACGGACCCCGTCGAGCACCTGCGAGACCGCCTTGCCCGCGGTTACGGTCTGGAGAATGTCCACGAGTTCGCCGACCCGGAAGCCGTAGCGCGCAGCGCGATCAGGCTCGACACGGATTCGGACCTGCGGCACGAGCGTCTGACGCTCCACCTGCAGATCGGTGACGCCCGGCAGTCCCTCCATCGCGGCGCGGGTGGCACCGGCCAGCGAGCGGAGTGTGTTCAGGTCCTCTCCGAAGATCTTCAGAACGACCTGGGCCTGCACGCCGGACTCGAGGTGCTCGATGCGGTGGCTGATGGGCTGGCCGATGGAGATGAACGCGCCGGGGAGCGCAGCGAGCCTCTCCCGGATGTCCGCGAACACCTCGGTTCGTCGCCGCGAACTCGCCGGTGGGGAGCGCCCGGTCGCGGCATCGGCCGTCTGCCCTTCGCGCCAGAAGTCCACTTCCAGTTCGCTGACGTGGACACCCAGCGCGTGCTCGTCCTGCTCGGCACGCCCCGTCCTGCGAGCAACCTTGCGGACCTCGGCCACCTCCAGAACCAGTTCCTCCGAGGAACGACCGAGGCGGTCGGAGGCCGCCAGCGAGAGACCTGGGGCCGCGGTGATAGCCACTACCGCGCTGCCCTCGTTGAAGGCGGGCAGGAACTCGGCGCCGATCCGCGTGACCGTGAAGCCCGCCAGCAGCACCATCGCGGCGCACGCGCCCATGATGCTCCACGGGCGCGGCAGGGCCAGGTCGTACGCACGCCGGGCGAGAGCCTTGCACCCACGCAGCACAAACCCGTCGCGCGGCGGCTCGCGGGACGAAACGGCATCCGCATCGTGCCGACCCAGGAGCCAGTACGCCAGCACCGGCGTCACCGTGAGTGAGACGAACATCGAAGCGCCGATGGAAAGAATGTACGCCGCGGCCAGAGGCGCAAAGAGCCTCCCCGCCAGGCCGGGAAGAGCGAGCAGCGGGACGAACACCAGCAGGACAATAACGGTGCCGATGAGGATCGGGCCGCGGACCTCGCTCGTCGCGTCGAAGATCGCTCCGAGCAGGCCGCGATCGCGGGCTGCGCCCTCCCGCAGGCGGCGGTGGACATTCTCGACGCCGACAATGGCGTCGTCCACCAGTTCGCCGATGGCTACGGCGATGCCGCCGAGTGTCATGGTGTTGATGGACTGGCCCAGCAGGGAGAAGATGATGAACGTCGTGAGGAGGCTCAGGGGGATGGCCGTGAGCGTGATGAACGTCGTGCGGGCGCTCAGGAGGAACAGCACCAGCACGACGACCACCAGGATCGATCCGTCGCGGAGCGCGTGGATCACGTTGCCGATGGCGGCATCGATGAAGTGGGACTGCCGGAAGATGTCCGAGTCGAGGACGAGTCCGGGAGGGAGGCCGGGACGGAGTTGAGCGATCCGCTCGTCCAGGCGTGCGGTCAGTTCCCGCGTGTCGGCGGTGGGCTGCTTGGAGATCGCCATGATGACGGCGGGCCGCGCCATCATCGACGCCTCGCCGCGCTTGTAGGGGTCGCCCTGCTCGACCACTCGCGCCACATCGCGGACGCGGACGGGCACGGCGTGCTCGACCGGCCCGAGCGGCCCGACCTCGGTCCCTGTGCGCGTCGCGACCAGCGCATCGGCAATATCCTCGACCGTGCGGGCGCGACCCAGGTTGCGGACGATCATCTCGCGCTCGCCGGAGCGCACCAGCCCACCGCCGGTGTTGCGATTGGAATCCACGAGCGCCAGTTCAAGGTCCCCGAGCGTGAGGCCGTAGAGCCTGAGTCGTTCCGGGTCGGCCTTCACATAAAACTGGCGGACATCGCCCCCCATCACCGTCACCTGCGCCACGCCCGCGACCGACAGCAACGCGGGGCGGACGATCCAGTCGGCGATTGAACGCTGCTCCATCGCCGCGATGGCGTCGCTCGTGAGGCCGATGTACATCACCTCGCCCATGATGGACGAGATCGCGCCCATGTGCGGCGTCACGCCCTCGGGCAACTTGCCCGCAAGTTGCCCCAGCCGCTCCTGGATCATCTGGCGGTTGCGGTAGATGTCGGTGTCCCAAGCAAACTCGACATGCACGACCGACAGCCCCTGCCCCGAGACCGAGCGCACCCGCTCAACACCCGGCGCGCCGTTCACGCTCGCCTCAATCGGGAACGTGACCTGGACCTCGACCTCCTCGGGGGCGAGCCCGGGCGACTCGGTGAGAATGGCGACGGTCGGGCGGTTCAGATCGGGGAGGACATCGACCGGCAGGCGCGATGCGGCGACAACGCCGTAGGCGCAAAGCGCGAGCGCGATCACCAGCGTGAGCACGCGGTTGTTGAGCGAGAGTCGGATGATGGCGTTGAGCAAGGGGGCGTTCCTCTAGCGCGGCTCGATCAGTGGTTGTGGCCTTCGTGGCCCGTCAGAGGTGCCTCGGCCTCGCCCCCAACTCCACGGAGTTGCGTAAGGCCGTGCCCTCCTCGGATCACGACCTTATCGCCCGGGACAAGACCGTCGAGCACCTCGACAAAGCGGTCGTCGCGGATGCCCGGCACGATGTCGTGCTTGTGGTAAACCCCGTCCTCCTCGACAAAGACGAAGACCATGGGGCCCTCGGTGAGGACCGCCGCGACGGGAACGACCACGGCCTCGACCGCCGAGCGCAGCACGACCGAGAGATCGACGTACATCCCCTCCCGCAGCCGCGCCGCGCTGTTCTCCGCGGATATGACCAGATGGGCGGTCCGCTTCACCTGGTTCACCAACGGGCTGATGGCGATCACCTCTCCGGACGCGACGGGCTCGGCGGAGGGTGCGCCCGCGTGGGCGCGGATGCGTACGGTCTGCCCCCCCGCCGCGGAGAAGCGATCAACCATCGACTCGGGGAGTTCGCCATCGATCTGCACGGTCGAGTAATCCACGACATGGAGCAGCGCCTGGCCCGCCACAACACCCTGCCCCGGCCACGCCTCGCGCATGGTGATGATGCCGTCTGCCGGCGAGGTGAGCGTGACGCGCCCAAGGTCCGCCGCGGAATCGGGTAAGGCCGCCGCGCCCGCGATCTGCAGCACGCGCTCGGACGCCTGGATCGACTTCGCCGATGCCGCGAGTTGACGGGAGCGGGATTCGAGTTCCTTCTGGATCTGGGAGATGACCATGCCGACCGTGGTGACCTGGCCGCGTGCCTGAACGGCCTGCACACGCTTCTGCGAGACGATGTTGGCGTTCACGGCATCAGCGCCGGACTCGAGTCGCGCCAGTTCCGCCTCCGCCAGGCGAGCCTGCTCCTCCACCACGGCAAGTTGGGAGCGCGTTTGCTCAAGGCCGGCGCGCGACTCGATCAGATCGGTGCCGACCCGCTCGTGCTCTGCGCGCTGCTTCTCGATGTCCGCGACGAGCCGGGCGACATCAGCGGAGGCGATCTCCGCCAGGGGCTCACCGGCCTTGACCCTGTCCGCGAGTTGGACCGCGACGCTGGCGACCGTGCCGCCGACCGCGCACGCGACGACCTGGACACGATCCGGCGCAGCCCGCACGATTCCGCCCAGACGGATGACTTCTTCGATGGTGCCAAAGCCGACCTCCGCGGTTTCGAGGCCGATCACCCTTGCGGTCTGGGGCGAAACCACGCGCGGGGCGTTCAGGTCGAGCGAGCCTCCGCCCGCCCCCGCGGGCGGTGCATGGTCATCGTGGGCGATCACCGGCCCAAGAACGAGGGCGACGATGCCCAGTCCGACGATGGCAAGAGCGGGCTGGATTCTGCGCATGAGACCCTCCGGGAGCGCTTGACGCCTATGCGGGAACAACGCGGGACCGGCCACACGGCCAAGAGCCCGGCTAGGAACCAACGAACAGTGTGGAAGAAGATCGACCCGCGCGCGGTGCGCAGGTGACAGAACCCGCCCGAGGCGGGTTCGCCGTCGGAGCAAGCGTCACTACACAGTGAGCAGAACGCCCTGCCAAAGCGGAATGCCCGAGCGTGCTGAGTCCCCGCCGGAGAGACGCCTCTCCCGGACCGTCCAGCCCGGCGGTCTGGCCTGCGCCTCCGACCGGCCGCGCAGCGCGCCGCAGATTGCCGCGAAGTCCGGCAACGACCCGTTGCATCCCGAGGCGTCGAGCACCGGGACACTCACGCCCCGTTGAACCGGCGCCAGCGTCCGCACGGCGTTACACGAGCAATCCTGGTGCGGCGGCTTGGGGCCATCGTGCGGATCGGTTTCCGAAGTTGAACCCGGCAGCGCGGGCGCATGGTGACAGCACCATCCCAGGTCCGCCACGCCACTCGAACCTTCAGGCTCGTGGGCCGTGACAAAGGCGTGCTGGATCGTGGATGTCGGCACGCAGCAGCAGAACTGCTGGGCGACGGCCAGCAGCACGACCGTCAGAGCCACGAGAATGGGGCGAGGGCTGTGCATGAGAAACCAATCCTAGGCCGGAAGGGTCTACCCCCTTCCCCGAGCATCGGTTGCCCGGCGGCCGCGCTCAATCGAAACGCCGGGCCCGCCGCTCGGTTTATTCTGCTGACGAAGTGTACGATCCTGCCCCTTGGGTGGGCGCGCGAGGCCTTGACGGAACAAGTATGCGAAATCAACTCTTTGGAAGCGTGGGGTTGGCCGGGATGGCATTACTGGTGATGCTCCCGGGGTGCCAGGATGGCAGGCCGGGCCTCGCGGCCAACTCCGGCACGCACGATGCGCCCGCGAGCCGACCGATCCCGGGCCTCGCCACCGATGTCCGCGAGGCCATCAGCGATGCCCGCGACCGCGTCTTCCCCGCGCTGGTCAACGTCGAAGTTGTCACGCTCGAGTACGGCGGCGGCAAAGAGCAGAAGAACCGCGGCACGGGTTCGGGCACCATCCTCTCCAAGGACGGCTTCGTCCTCACCAACGCCCACGTCACGGACAGGGGCAAACGCTTCTGGTGTACGCTCTCGGACAAGCAGCGCATCCCCGCGACAATCGTCGGCGAGGACCCGTGGACCGATCTCGCGGTTCTCAGACTCGATCTCACACGCCTCGCGCCGGGCACCGTGCTCAGCACGGCGACCCTGGGCGATTCGGAGACGCTGAAGGTCGGGGACTATGTGCTGGCGATGGGCTCGCCGTTTTCGCTCTCGCGCAGTGTGACGCTGGGCATCGTCTCGAACGTCGAGCGCGTCTTCGCCAACGCGGGGGACGGGCAGGTCGATGAGATGCTGCTGAACTGGGAGCAGCGCACGGGGCTGTTCACCAACTGGATCCAGCACGATGCGCTCATCAACCCGGGCAACTCCGGCGGGCCGCTCGTGAACCTGCGGGGCGAGGTCATCGGCGTCAACACCCGGGGCGGGTCGGGCATGGCCTTCGCCACGCCCTCGAACATGGCCCGGCAGGTCGCCGATTCGCTCATCGCTCGCGGCGATGTCTCGCGTTCATCCATCGGCGCATCCTTCCGCCACCTCCAGAACACGGGCATCGCTGAAGGGGCCCTGGTGGACTCGGTCGATGCCGACGGCCCGGCCTTCGCCGCGGGGCTGCGCGCCGGCGATGTGATCCGCCAGGTCGGCGGCGAGAGCGTGGATGTGCGGTTCGTCGAGGAGGTCCCTCCGCTCCTGAAGCGGATCGCGGATCGGCCCATCGGCGCGGCCCTTGAGATTGTGTATGACCGGGGCGAGGAGAAGGGGCTGAGGGCGAGCGTGGTCTCCGAGCAACTCCGGCGCGACCGCGGCGAGGAAGAGGCCCTGCGCACCTGGGGGATCACCCTGCGGCAGATCACCTCGCGCATGGCCAAGCAGATGCGCCTGTCGAGCACAAGGGGCGCGCTCATCAGTTCCGTCCGCTCCGGAGGTCCCGCCGCGAACGCGGAGCCGTCGCTTGACGGGGGCGATGTGGTGGTCTCGATCGATGGGACGCCGGTCGAGGGGATCACGGACATCGTGAAACGGTACGAGGAGATCGACGGCCTCAAAGCCAAGCCCGAGTATGTGCTCATCGAGTTCGAGCGGGACAACAAGAACTACCTCACGCTCATCAAGCCGCGCCAGGAGGACCGCCCCGATCCGCCCGCCGAACTGCCCAAGGCCTGGATCGGCATCGCCACGCAGCCCGTGCTGCGCAACATGGCCGAGAAACTCGGGCACGCCGATCAGCGCGGCTTCCGCGTGATGCGGGTGTACTCGGGAACGCAGGCCGCGAAGTCGGGACTGAGGGTCGGCGATGTGGTGCTGACGCTCAACGGCGAGAAACTCGAGCCCAAGGGGATGCAGGACGCGGGCGCGTTCAACCGCGCGGTGCGCAAACTCGGCATCGACTCCTCGGCGACGCTCGGCGTGCTGCGCGAGGGCGCGGTGACGGAACTCCCCGTCGCGCTGGAGCGGACGCGCATCGCGCAGGACGAGGCGGCCCGCGCTCGCAACACGGACTTCGAGCTCGCGGTGCGCGAACTCACCTTCTTTGACCGCGAGGACTACCGCTGGGACGACACCGTTTCGGGCGTGCTCGTCGAATCCGCGGAGCCCGCGGGCTGGGCCGGGCTTGCGGGCGTCCGAACCGGCGACCTCATCCAGAAGATCGGGCCGCACGAGGTCAAGGACATCGCCACCTTCAAGAAGGCCATGGACCTGATCGGCAAGGAGCAGCCGGGGCGCGTGGTCTTCATTGTGTTCCGGGGCAGCCGGACCTTCTTCCGCTTCGCCGAGCCCGATTGGAAGCCCTCGACCGACATCGAGCCCAAGGAATAGACGCTCACCGATTCATGCCCCCCGTGCTACCCTCTCACCCGTTTCTCGCACACGCATTTTCAGACACATCCGCGCCATCCAAAACCGTTTCCAAGGGACTTGTTGATGAATCGCTTGATCACCGTCGTGGCCGGGCTGGCCGTTGGGATGAGCATGACCATTGCCGGCGCGGGGGGCGCGGGGGTCGCACCGCTGGGCGCGACGGGCGCGATCGCGCTCCACGATGACGAGGGCGCCCTCTACAAGTCCATCATCGACAAGGTCAGCCCCGCGATGGTGACCATCAAGATGGTCCTCAAACTCGAGGGCGCCGGCGCGGGCGGCGATGAGGCCCAGGATGCCGAGGTCACCGGCCTGATGATCGACACCAAGGGCATGATCCTGGTGTCGAACACCATGATCGGCGGCATGGTGAAGATGTTCACCATCACCCCCACCAACATCAAGGTTCTGTTCGAGGACGACGATGCGGGCGCGGAGGGCATCTCCGCCCGCCTCGTCGCACGCGACTCGGAACTCGACCTCGCGTGGTTCCAGATCGACGATGAGAAGGCAAAAGACCGCGTGTTCAAGCCGATCGACCTCGCCTCGGGCGCGCCCGCGGCGATGGGCGACACCATCTACACGCCCCGCCGGATGGACAAGTTCTTCGACCGCGTGTCGTTTATCTCCGAGGGCCGGATCGGCGGCCTCACCACCAAGCCCCGCGCGATGGTCGTCCCCACCGGCTTCCAGGTCGATCCGGGCGGACCGGTCTTCGGGGCGGATGGCAAACTCCTCGGCGTCGGCGCGATCATCCTCCCCGGCGAGGAGGACATGGATGTCAACAACTTCCGCGAGATCTACGGCCGCACCGGCCCGCTGATCCTCCCCGCTTCGGAGGTCCGCAGCGCCACCGAGCGCGCACGCGAGATCGCGGCCAAGCCTGTTGAGCCCAAGCCTGCCGAAGAGGCCACTCCCCCCACTCCCGAGGTCGAAAAGCCCGCTGAGTCACCAAAGCCGTGACGGATGCTCGCGGGCGATTCTCGTTCGCAACACCCTTGGTGCGGCCCCTCAGTTCGCGCGGCGATTCATCAGAGCCCGGAGGTCGAGCGACGGGTTGTGCCACATGCATTCGATAAACCCGAAGAAACGGGAGCACGACCTGTACATGCTTCGTTCGACGAAGGCCGCGCAACCCGTCGCTCGCGCTCCGGGCTCTGACAAGCAGTGGCGGACTCCGCTTCCGCGATCAATGGGTTCAAC
>CAYMWG010000080.1:0-10531 GCA_964393765.1 uncultured Phycisphaeraceae bacterium | reverse complement strand
CCGTTACTATCACGCCGCGTCCGATCGCGCTCAGGGGACGACGCGCCGTATGTTCGGACTCTTCACCATCCCCTCCTGGCTCTTCGTGGCGGAACTCGCGATCCGCATCGCGGTCGCCGCGCAGATTATTTATCGCCGCCGCCCCGTCAACGTCTCGCTGATGTGGCTCGCGGTGCTGGCATTTCTCCCGTTTGTTGGCGCGCTGCTGTACTTCATGATCGGGGAGAGCCGGCTGGGCTCGCGCCGGCTTCGCCGCTACATTGCCCTGACCAAGGACCTCGACGAGCGGGCCGGAACGCTGTGGCGGCACCAGCAGCCCGATGAAGACAAGGACCACGAGCCCGAGGCCTGGGCACCTGTCGCGCGCTTCGGCACCGCCGTCACGGGGCTCCCCCCGCTCAGGGACAACAAACTCACGCTCATGGCCGATGCACATCAGGTGCTTGCAGCGCTGGTGACGGACATCGACGCCGCCAAGTCGCACTGCCACCTGCTGTATTACATCTGGCAGAAGGACAATCCGGGACCCATCGAGGAAGTGGTGGATGCACTCGTGCGTGCTACCGCACGAGGTGTCGAGTGCCGCGTGCTTGTAGATGCGGTGGGCGCCAAGCATTTCCTGCGCGGCAGGATGGTCCGCAGGCTGCGCGAGAGCGGCGTCAATGTCGTGGTTGCGCTGCCGGTGGGCATCTTGCGAATGTTCTTCGACCGCATCGACCTCCGCAACCACCGCAAGATCGCGGTCATCGACGGGACGATCGCCTACTGCGGCAGCCACAACATGATCGACTCGAGTTTCCGGGTCGGGTGGATCTGGCCCGCAGGCCCCTACTTTGACTCCACCATCCGCATCGTCGGTCCTGCCGCCGCGGCCCTCAACCTGGTCTTTCTGCACGATTGGCTGCTCGACTCCGAGGAGAAACTGGAGGACCTGAAGAAGTATGTCCCCGATTTCCGCAAGCAGCGGGGCCACAGTTCCGCGATCCAGATCATCCCCTCCGGCCCGGGCCCTGCGCCCGACGCGATCCACCAGGCGCTTCTGACGACCATCTATCTGGCGCGGGAAGAGTTGTTGATGACAACGCCCTACTTCATCCCCGATGAGGCGATGAACAAGGCGCTGCAGTCCGCGGCGCGCCGGGGCGTGAGCGTGACGCTGGTCATGCCGGAGGAATCGGACTCATGGCTCGTCGCCGCGGCGAGCCGGGCCCACTACATCGACCTGCTGGAGGCGGGGGTCAAGATCCTGCACTTCCGCGGCGGGCTGATGCACAGCAAGACCATCACCGTGGACCGCAAGTTCGGACTGATCGGCTCGACCAACTTCGATGCCCGGTCGTTCTGGCTGAACTTCGAGGTGACGGTGTTCGTCTTCGATGACGACTTTGCGAGCGTCATGCGCTACATGCAGATGAGTTACGTCTCGGACTCCTACGAGGTCACCCTGGAGGAGTGGCGGAAGCGCCGCTTCTGGCACATGTACCGCGACAACGCAGCGCAGTTGCTCAGCCCGCTGCTCTAGGCGCGCGGAAGGAACTCAGAGGGAGCAGAGTGAGCGGAGGAGAAGCGGAGAGGGCAGGAACATGGATGGCACAGATCAGGAACAGATGAGACAGATGAAGAACGATCGGGTTCGACCATGCCTTGAATCTGTTTCCATCTGTCTCGAATCTGTAGAATCTGTGCTCCGGCCTTGAAAACTGCTTCTCTGCGCTTTGCTTCCGCTTGCTCCGCTGCATCTGCGTTCCTTCTCGCCTTACATCCCCGCTCCGCTCTTTTCCTTCATCCGCCGCTTGAGTTCGGCATCGACGAACGGCTGGATCTCGCCGCGGAGGACAGTCTCGTAGTCGCGCGACTCGACGTTGGTGCGGTGGTCCTTCACGCGATTGTCGTAGAAGACGTATGAGCGGATCTGCGTTCCCCAGCCCATCTCGACCGCCCCGCCGCTGATCGCGGCGAGTTCCTTGACTCGCCTTTCTTCCTCGATGAGTTCCAGTTTGGCCTGCAGCACCGCCAGCGCCTGGGCCCGGTTCTGTGGCTGATCGCGGTAGGTGTTGGACGTCACCTGGATGCCGGTGGGGATGTGCGTCACGCGGATCGCCGTGGCGACCTTGTTGACGTTCTGCCCGCCGGGGCCGCTGGCCCGGACGAACGCGACGATGTCGAGGTCCTTGTCGGGGATCTTGATCTTGGTTTCCTCGATCTCCGGCACCACATCAACGGTGGCGAAACTGGTCTGCCGCTTGCCCTCGGCGTTGAATGGGCTGACCCGCGCGAGGCGGTGCGTGCCGCGTTCCGTGTTCAGGTAGCCGAAGGCGAAGGCCCCCTTGATGTGCAGTGTCACCGAGTCGATCCCGACCTCGACACCGAAGATTTTGGAAACCTCCTCCATTGCAAAGCCCATCTTCTCGCAGTAGAAGATGTACATGCGGAAGAGCATCTCGACCCAGTCGTTGGCCTCTTTGCCGCCGGCGCCGGCCGTCAGCGTCAGGAAACAGTTGCGGTGGTCGTGCTTGCCCGCCAGAAGCGATTGCAACTCGACCTTGTGCATCGAGCCGGGCGCATCGTCCTTGCCGGCGATCTCAAAGAGTTTCTGGTCCGCCTCGGCGAGCAGGTCCTTGTCGCCCGCTTCCCGCGCCATCTCGTAGGCGGTCCTCGCGTCCTCGAACTCGGCGATCACGCGGCGGAGCGGCTCGGTCTTGGCCTTGAGGAGTTTGACCTCTTCGACCACGCGCCGGGCGTCCCCTGCGCGGTCCCAGAAGTCCGCCGCCCCCATCCGGCTTTCCAGTTCGGACTGCTCCTTGAGCCTGGACTCGTAGTTAAAGCGAGTCGCGGATGGTCAAGATCCGCGCCTCAAGGTCGTTGATGATGGGCTGGTGGGCGTCGTAGTGCATGGGGCGGAGTGTAGGAGGGTGCGCCGGGTTCGCCTCTCCCAGCCGTCCACTCGCAGGTGTAGTCCAAAGTTATGGCATCTCGAAATCGCTCCCGGATCGGCTTGCTCATTCCGCTTCAGCGGCCTTTCCCACTCGTAGGCCACCGCTTCAGCGGTGGTGGAACTTCGTCGGTGTCTACCCCAGCCCGTATCAACGGGCTTTGCTCCATCGGCTTCAGCCATCGAACCCTTCCAAATGTGCCCGTTTCGATCGCCTAAAGGCTGGCTCTCACGAAGCCCGTTGAAACGGGCTAAGGGGATTGAAACGCAAACTGCTGGTTGGAGTACCACGCCTGAAGGCGTGGCCTACAAGCGAGCAAGCCCGCTGGAAGCGGGCTGACTGGGCCGGACGCTGCACTGAGCCCACGCCCCTGCATACCTGTGGACTACACCCCCAACTTGCTCCCGCGCCCTGCCAAATCACCAAAACTTCTTGACAACCCGCGCCAAACAGCGCTCTCCGCGGCGTTCTCTTTGTGTATACCCACAGGAGACACCACATGCGACGCCCCAGCCCCTTCGCCGCCCTGTCCTTGTTCGCCTCAGTTGCGTTGTCCTGCGTTGCCTCGGCTCAGTCCGAGCCCAACCAAGGCCTGTCGGCGGCACAAGCCGCGGCTGCCCGCAACCAGACCGCCACGCCGCGGCCCGACCCCATCCGCCCGCCGATGCCGATCATCGATGTCGAGTTCCCGGGCGGCTCGGTGCAGGAGTTTGTGAGCGCGATCCAGAAGGCGGCCTCGCAGTCCTCCGCGAAGACGCCGGTGAACGTGATGGTGCCCTCCGAAGCCGCCGATGTACCCCTGCCCGCCGTGTCGCTCAAGCGTGTGTCGGCGGAGACGGCGCTGCAGACCCTGCGCTATGCCTTCGGGAACCACGGCCCGTTTCAACTGCGCTCCGACAACATGACGAGCGATGGCGATGAGGGCCTGACGTTCGCGCTCCAGTTCTCCAAGCAGTTCAGCGGCGTGCCGCAGCAGGTGACGATGCACCAGCCCGCCGTCAGCCAGGCGTACTCGCTCAGGGGCCTTTTGATCGCGCCCGCCGAACTCGATCAGAACGACTCTGGACTGCGGTTGTCCGCCGATGCCGTGCTCGGTGCGCTCAAACTCGCATCGGAACTTGAAGCGACGGATGCAACAGTCGCACCGACGCAGTTGCTGTATCACGAGGACACCAAACTCCTCATCGCTCGGGGCACGCCAGACCAACACCGGCTGATCGAGGGCGTCATCGAGCAGATCACGGCGACGCTTCTCCAGCGCCGCGCGGAGGTGGCTCAGGCCCAGGACCGATCCCGCAGCGACGAAATGCAGATTCTCGACCTGGAGAGCCAGGGGCAGGCCATTCGCGCCCAGTTTGACCGGGCGCGCTCCGAACTTGGCCCGGCCACGGCGGAGGTCAAACGGCTGGAACAACTCGTTGCATCGGGAGCGGGCGGCCAAGGCGACCTGGAGCGGGCCAAGGCGCAACTGCAGATCGCGGAGACAAACGTGGGCGCGGCGGAGGCGCAGATGGCGATTGCCCAGCGTCGAAGGGAGATTCTGAGGACGGGCAACGCGGGCTCCCACCACGTCCCCAAGGCCGAAAAAGTTGTTGTCGTCTACGACGTCCGCGACCTGGCCAACTTCAAGCGGGATTTCATGGATCTTGTCAAGCAGGTCATCGGCCCGGATGGGAAGATGGACGTCGTGCCCGCATCGGGCGATTCCACCGGGTCGCTCGTGGTCAAGGCTGGCAGAGATCGGCAGGAAATCCTCGTAAACATCTTCAACACGGCCCGGCGGCTGAAGGCGAACGAACCCAAACTTCCCGGCGCGACGCTCGACCAACTCATCCAGAAGTCCCCCAAGGAGTGAACTCACGGCGACCGCCGCGTCCCAACCTTCGCTGCTCCCGGTCCCACGGCGTAAAGCCATGACCAAACGTCTCGAGCCCGACGGAGACGCTCTGGACTGCCCGCGTCCTCTCGGCACCTCCCACGAGCACGCTGGAGCCGGCGCGCCATCCCTGGCTTGCGACCGTGACCTTCTCGATGCCCTGTCCCGGGGCGACCACGCGGCGCTCACCGCGCTGTACGAGTCCTGGTTCCCGCGTGCTCTGGCCCTTGCCCGCGCGCTGACGCGCCGGGACGAGTCCTTCTGCCTCGACGTCGTTCAGGAGACGTTTGTCCGCGTCATCGATCACGCGCCGCGCCTGGCGAGGCTCGCGGGTCGGGACGATCTCGACAGGTGGATGGGGGCCATCGTCCGATCCGCGGCCATCGACCTCCTGCGGCGCGAACTCCGGCGCGCTGCCCGAGAAGCGGGCGTCGCATCTTCCCCGCGGCGTGACGGTCGATCTGATGCATCCGGGGACTCGATCGAGGTTGTCCGCGCTCGGGTCGCCGCGCTCCACGCCGACGATCGGGAACTGCTGTACCTCCGCTTCGCGAGCGGCGCGACGCTCCGGAACACGGCGCACGCGGTCGGGACGACCATCGGCGCGGCGTACGGACGCATCCGCCGTTCCCTGCGGACGCTTGGCAAGGGCCTTCAGGAGATGGACCATGACTGATGCGAGCCGCACCGACAACCGCCAACGCCAGATGCTCGGCGAACTCCATGCGCACCTCCGCGCCCGCTCGCGGCGGAAGCGTGCTGCGCGAGCGGTCCTTGCATCGACGATTGGAGCGCTCGCCCTTGCTGCCGGTCTTTACATGGCTCTGCCCCCATCACGTTCAGTGCCAGTGCCGCACCTGGCGGATTTTGGCGCAGCGAAGCCCACCCAAGTTGTGGATCATTCGCCGATCCCAGTTCCCGTCGCCGCCAATGCGAGCGGGTTCGTCCCCCCCTCACCGTTGCGCGTCACGGTTCGCATCGTCCGGAGCGAGCCCTTGCCGACCACACCCTGTGACATCGCACCCGTAGCGACCCTCTGCATCCTGAGCGATGACCAACTCATCGCGGCTCTAGCCGAGGCCGGGCAGCCATCCGGGCTGATCAGGACCGGCGGTGAAGCGTTTATTGTTCCTCACCAGAGGGAGGACCAGAACCCCATCCTTCGATGAGGATGTGCAATGGGGCAGGTTCGTGCGCCAAGCGAGTCCGCCGGGGGTAGAGTCTGTTGCTTCTGACGGCTACGAGTTGTCCCCCCTGGCGCTGCCTCATGCCCGACCCCGGCTCAAGACTGAGCATCATCATCCCGGTCTTCAATGAGGAAGAGAACCTCCCGGAACTCCGCCGGCGGGTTTCGGCCTTTCTTGAATCGGACGGCGTGACCGGGCTGGGCGGGCACTTTGACGCCGCGGAGGTGCTGCTCATCAGCGATGGCAGCCGCGACCGCACCGAGGCCATCATCGCGGGCATCGTGCGCGAGGACCCGGCGTTCTCCGGCATCTTTCTGACGCGGAACTTCGGCCACCAGGCGGCGGTCTCGACGGGGCTTGCACATTGCAAGGGCGATGTGGTCGCCATCATCGACGGGGACCTGCAGGACCCGCCGGAGGCCATCGGTCTGCTTCTTGGCGCGATCCGAGACGGGGCGGATGTCGCGTACGGCGTCCGCCGGGTCCGCAAGGAGAGCATCCTCAAGCGGGCCGCCTACTTCGCGTTCTACCGCCTGCTCCGCAAGGTCTCTTCGATCGACATCCCGCTGGACAGCGGCGACTTCTGCGCCATGCGACGCTGCGTCGTGGATGACATGCTCCGCCTGCCGGAGCGTAACCGCTTCGTCCGAGGCCTGCGAGCCTGGGTCGGCTACACGCAGGTCGGGGTCGAGTACGAGCGCTCCGCCCGGCACGCGGGGGCGCCCAAGTACACGCTTACGAAACTTCTCGCGCTCGCCTACGACGGCCTGTTCAGTTTCTCGAGTGTTCCCGTGCGCGTGATGCAGGTTCTGGGCTTTGCCATCTCGGGGGCCGCGTTCCTCACCGCGATCGTCTATCTGATTCTTGCGCTCGTTGTTGACGATCCTACCTGGCCGCGCGGGTGGCCCACGCTCATCATCTCCATCTGGTTCCTGGGCGGCGTGCAACTGCTGTTCATGGGTCTGGTGGGCGAGTACGTTCACCGCACGTTCGACGAGACGCGACGCCGGCCTGTCGCCCTTATCCGCCAGCACCTTGTCCACCCCGGCGCGGCCGACGGCCGCGCCACGGAAATCGTTGTATGCACGGGGACTACGGACGCGTTTACGCGGACCTCTACCGCCGGCACTGGTGGTGGCGTTCACGCGAACGCATCCTGATGCGGGAACTGCGCCGGCTCTCGCCCTCGCTCCCCGAGAGCGCGGACATCCTTGATGTCGGTTGTGGCGATGCGCTCTTCTTCCCGCGCTTGCGTGAGTTCGGCACCGTCCGCGGCATCGAGATCGACACGTCACTTCTTTCCCCCGATGGATTGGACCGCCCGCGCATCCATACGCGGCCGCTGGGGGACCCTTGTTACACAGCGGAGGAATGGCGGTTTGACCTCATCACCGCGCTGGATGTCGTCGAGCACATTGAGGATGACTCCTGGGCCGTGGCGGAGATGGTCAAGATGCTCCGGCCCGGCGGCCGGCTCCTGCTGACCGTTCCCGCGTTCATGTCGCTCTGGGACCGGCACGACGAGATCAACCACCACCACCAGCGCTACACGCTGCGCACACTCGCGGCGTTGATCCGTCCCCCCGCCCGCCTGGTCAGCGTCCGCTACCTGTTCCACTCTCTCTTCACACCAAAGTGGCTCATCGCTCGGGGGAACCGGGTCGCCGGCATCAAGAGCGAGCAGTCGGCCATCCCGCCCGGACCCATCAATGCCCTCGCCACAGCCTGGTGCGACATGGAGGAACGTCTGCTCGGGCCGTTGCACCTCCCGTGGGGCACCTCGGTCCTCGCCATCGCGGTTCGAGACTGACCCCCGGTCGTCCGCTTACGCTTCCCACATGCCTGCAACGGACGCGGCCAACCTGCTCCTCACGCTCGCGGCAACGCCAGCGAACGTGCCGATAGAAAAGGTCCGCATCGGCGCGGCCCTGCTGCTGGGCATCGCCGTCTTCACGGTGGTCTTCGGAACGCTCTGGCTGCTCGCCGCGCGACGGCGCGCTCGCGGAGGAGTGGGCGTAAAGGCACGCCGGCGCGCCAGGCCCGCCAGCGCGTGGGCGGAATCGGCCCGCCGCCTTCGCCTCCCGCCCGATGACGGCCTGGCCGACGACGACACGCGCGACATCGACCCCTCCGACATCTCGCCGGGCGATGTGGACCTGCGCCCCGATGACGAGGACCGCGAGCCACCGGGACCCGGCCGCCCAGGCAAAGGGCGGCGCTGATGCCACCCACCCCCGCGCCCGTTCCATCTGTTCGCCCCGTCGCGCTCGTGACCGGGGGCGCCAGACGCATCGGGCAGGCGATCTGCCTCGCCCTCGCTCGCGCCGGGTGCGATGTCGTGCTTACATACAACCGCAGCCGCGACGATGCCGAGCGGACCGCCGCCTATGCCCGCGCGCAGGGCGTGAATGCGTTGGCCCACGGCATCGCGTTCGACGAAGCGGCAAACCTGCCCTCTGCGCTCGACGCGCTCGCGGCCATACGTCCCCGCTGGGATGTGCTTGTCCACAGCGCATCGACCTACGAGTTGTCGCCGCTCGCCGGACTTTCGCCCGAGCGCCTGCTGCGCGATTACACCGTGAATGCGGTTGCTCCCCTGTTGCTGTCGCGCGCGCTCGCACCCGCGCTCGCCCACTCACCGCTCCCCGGCGGCGGAGCAATCGTCGCGATGGCGGACATCCACGCCCTCGGCGAGCACGGCCTGCCTCGGAAGGACTTCGCCAGTTACGCGATGTCTAAAGCCGCGCTCGTCGAGATGGTCCGCTCGCTGGCCCGCGAACTTGCGCCCCGGATCCGCGTCAATGCCCTCGCCCCCGGCGTCGTCGCGTGGCCCGAATCGGGTCACGAAGCCGATCAGGCTGCGCAGCGGGCATATCTGAGTCGTGTTCCTCTTGACCGCGCGGGCACGCCTGAAGATGCCGCGGAGGCCGTGCGGTGGCTCGCGCTCGACGCCCACTACATCACGGGCGAGGTAATCCGCCTCGACGGCGGGCGGTCAATGTTGTAAACCAAAGGTTCACCGCGAGAGGCGCGGAGGAAGCGGAGATCAAGCCACAAATCAAGATCGCACGTCTCGATCATTCCTGATCTGCGAAATCTGCGTCCATCTGCGGCGTCTTCCCCTCTTTCAAATCTGTCTTGATCCGTGCAAATCCGTGGCCGCTCTTCGCCCTGATCTGCGTCCTCCGCGCCGCCGCGTTGAATCCGGTCCTCACTCCCCCGCCTTCGCCAGCATCTCCCTGCACCCCTCGTGCCCGAGCATCGCGCCGATCTTCGCATGCTCGACCGCGCCCGCTTCGTCACCGCCGCGCTCGAGCCACTGCGCGGCCTCGAAATGCAGTTCGGCATCATCCGGCGTCGCCTTGGCCGCGTTCGCGTACACCTCCGCCGCGTCAAGCGGACGCTTCAGCAGGCCATAACTCTGCGCCAGCGCCGTCATCGCATCTCGCCCGCGCAACGATGCGCCATCCATCGCCAGCAGGAGCGTCGCGGCCTTCTCCGGCTCGCCCTGCCGATTCAGGATCCGCGCCCGCACCACGCGCCACTTCGCCACCTCCGGCTGCAAGCGCTCGGCGTTGTCGAGGTGCTGCGCTGCCAGGCCCAGGGAGTTGTTCCGCAGCGCGAGTTCGGCCATCGTCCCCCACGCTTCGGCCAGATCGGGGTTCAGTTTCGCCGCGCGGACGAGACTCGCGTTTGCGCCGTCTTCATTGCCGAGTTTGATCTGTATCATCGCCAGGTAGAGCGGGTAGCGGGCCTCGCCCGGTTCCCCGACCTGCGCCATCTCGTAATGCTCCGCCGCCCGCTGTGGCAGGCCGGCCTGGTTCGCACACGTCCCGGCCTCGAAGTGGACCTTCGCCTGGGCCGCCGTCACCTTCGCGGCCACAGTTGTCTGCTCCAGCGCGAACGCCGCCTGGTACTGCGCGTACGCCTCCTTGAACTTCTTCTCCCCCATCAACGACTGCGCAAACGCCAGCCGAAGCGGCTGGCTGTCGATGCTCTGCTCGACCAACTTCGCGAGCACCGCCGACGCCTCGCCGAACCTGCCCTGGCTCTTGTACGCGGCCGCGGCTTCGAGGCCGGCCTGCAAGGCAGCCGCCGAGTTCCGCGCGACCGCGCCCCCACCGCCCGAAGCCTGCGCTGCGCCCGGCGACGAACTCGCCTTCTTCGCGACGAACCAGCCCACGCCCACCACACCGATCACCAGCGCGACCACGGCGATGACCGGCCCCTTGGATCGGGACCCACTGACGGCAACGCTGTCGGAGGCATCGGTCATCATGGGAACTCTATCGGTCGCTCGCCGACCTGTCCCCACCGCGGGCCGGGTTGTGGACTCACGACTGTGCAATACTCGGCCTGAACACACCGCAAAGAGCGCACGCGGCTCATACACTCCGTTCCCCTTTGCCCCCCCAGCCCGACCGGATCCCCTACGCCGTCCCATCCTGATCTATGAGCACTCCCACGCCACCCCCTTCCGCCACGCCCGCCCCCACGCCCGGCACCCCCGGGCGGGTCCGGTGGGGTGCCGGGCG
>CAYMWG010000079.1:0-10563 GCA_964393765.1 uncultured Phycisphaeraceae bacterium | reverse complement strand
GTGCGTGGATGGCTAAGCGGCAGCGCCGGGACCGCGGCTGGGGGCACCCGGACGAGCATGGGTTCCAACTTCTCAGGAGAGCGATGCGGGCGGGGCGTTGTGACAGTATGCGGACAAGAAAATCGGTTGCTCTGGGCGGCGTCGCCCGGTGGGTCGCTGTGCCGAGCCGCCGCCCCTACCTTCTGTGCCCATGGCCGCGCTGCTGACAGTTCGAGGGATCGCCAAGCACTTCGCGGCCCGGACGCTGTTCACCAGCGTCTCGCTGAGCATCGACGAGGGGGAGCGGCTGGGGCTGATCGGCCCCAACGGCGCGGGCAAGAGCACGCTCCTGAAGATTCTGGCGGGTCTGGAAGAGACCGATGGCGGGACGATCTCGCTGCGTCGCGGCCTGCGGACGGCGTTCGTGGCCCAGTCGGATGCGTTCCCCACCGGCGCGACGGTGCGGTCGGCGGTGATCGGGGAACTGGAGGCGGCGATGAAGGCGGGGAAACTGCCGCACTTGCACGACCATCACGAGTTGGAACTGGCCGCGGAGATGACGATCGATCGCGCGGGGCTGTCGGGGCTGATCGATGCGCTGTGCGCGGGGCTGTCGGGCGGGCAGAGGAAGCGGGTGTCGATCGCGCGGGCGCTGGCGCAAAGCCCGGACCTGGTGCTGCTGGACGAGCCGACCAATCACCTGGATGTGGAAGGGATCGACTGGCTGGAGGAGACGATCCGGTGGGGCGAGTTTGCCTCGGTGGTGGTGACGCACGACCGCGCGTTTTTGGAGCAGGCGGCCACGCGGATCGTCGAGTTGTCGCCGGCGTACCCGGAAGGGACGTTCTCGGTGCAGGGCGGGTACGCGGAGTTTCTGAAGCGCAAGCAGGACTTTCTGGAATCGCAGGCCAAGCAGGAGGCGGCACTGAGCGCGCAGGTGAAGGAGGACATCCGCTGGCTGTCGCGCGGGGCGCAGGCGCGAAGGACCAAGAGCAAGAGCCGGATCGACGCGTCGTTTGTGCGGATGGATGAACTCGCGGAGTTGAAGACGCGCAACGCCCCGGCGCGGGCCGCGCAGATCGACTTCCGCGCCACGGACCGGCAGACGCTCAAACTGCTCGCGGGGCGAGGGCTGAGCAAGACGCTCGGCGGCCGGAAACTGTTCGAGAACCTGGACATACTTCTGTCGCCGGGCGCGAAGTTGGGCCTGATGGGTCCGAATGGGGCGGGCAAGAGCACGCTGATCAAGTTGCTCACCGGCGACATGGAGAGCGACCCGCCTACGCCGGAGATGCTGCGGGAGGAAGCGCAGAACGCGGCGTCGCTGCCCCCCGGGACGCCGCCTCTGGGGACGATCAAGCGGGCCGACAAACTGCGGGTGGTGCTGTTCAGCCAGCACCGGACGGAACTGGACCCGCGTGCCACGCTCGGCGAGACGCTCGCGCCCGCGGACAGCGTGATCTATCGCGGGCGCGTGCTGCATGTGGCGACGTGGGCGGGGATGTTCCTCTTCAGCAAGGACCAGTTGCGCACGGAGATTCAGACACTCTCGGGCGGCGAGCAGGCGCGGGTGCATATCGCGCGGCTGATGCTCGAGCCCGCGGATGTGCTGATCCTCGACGAGCCGACGAACGACCTGGACCTGGCCTCGCTCGATGTGCTGGAGGAGAGCCTCGAGGAGTTCCCCGGCGCGGTGGTGCTGGTGACGCACGACCGGGCGATGCTCGACCGGTTGGCCACGCGGGTGCTCGCGCTCGACGGTCGGGGCGGGGCGAGGTACTACGCCGACTATCAGCAGTGGGAGAGGCTGCGGAGGCCCCACGCGGGCGGCGTTGGCACGGATGGCACCGGCGCAGCGCCGGCCAGGGTCGCACCGGCTGCTCCGCCTGTTGCCGTCGCCACGACGCAGAAGAAGCGTCTGGGCTTCCGTGAGCAGCAGGAGTTTGCGGGGATGGAAGCGGCGATCGAGAAGGCCGAAGGCGAACTGAGGGCGATGGAGGAGAGGATGAACCTCCCCGCAACGCTGGGCGACCACCGCAAGGTTGCGGAACTCGGGCAGCGGATGGCCGATGCGCACGCGAGACTCGGCGCGATGTACGCTCGATGGGAAGAACTCGAAGCGAAGAAGTGATCGAGGCGCCTCGCTACCGGTGCTGGGGCGTTTCCTGCCACCCTTCGGGCGGCATCCGCTTCTCCATCCATCGATCCGGCGTCACAGGCGCGAAGCCGAAAGGCCGGTAGACGTCGTGCGCATCGCGCGTCGCGAGGCACCAGCGGCGGAGCGTCTGCAGACGGCTATCGGCGAGGAGCGCGCGGACCATCCGCTTGGAGATGCCGCGTCCGCGATGCGATTCAAGCACGAACACGTCGCACAGGTGCGCGAAGGTGGCGGAGTCCGTGATGACGCGCGCAAAGCCCACCTGTCGACCGGTTGCAGAGTCGAACGCGCCGATCACGAGACTGTTGCGGATCGCGGTTTCGACCACGTCGCGCCGGATGCCCGGGGACCAGTAACTGGTGGATAGAAACGCGTGGATCACTTCGATTTGCATCCGCGCGTGGTCGGTTGACAGGTCGCACTCCATGCATCGAGCGTAGCGGGCGGGGGCCCCTCGGGCGGCGCTACGGCTTGACCACCTGGATACCCGTAGCACTCACGATCAACATCTGGCCCTTGGCCTCGGCGACGGTGCCGACGATGATGACCTCGCTGAGTTCCTTGATGTCCCAGCGGCCCTTGATGTCGGTGCGGAGGGGCGCGCCCTTGGCATCGACAACCTGGATCGTCGCGGAGTTGGCGAGGATCTGGTCGCGCGGGTCGCAGCAATAGTCCCACGGGAACTTGCACTTGTCGCCGGGGATTTCGTTGCACGCCTTCAGCGTGCGACCGACGATGGTGAAGACCGCCCGCTCCTTGACGAATGGTTCCTTGCTGCCGCCGATGCGTCCTTTGATGACGACCTTGTCGCCCTTCTTCAAGCCCTTCTTGGCATCTGCGACATCAGGGGCGCTCTCGGGCGTGGTCGGCAGCAGGAAGCCCGCGGGCAGGCCGGCGCGGGGGATGTGCAGGCTGGTCGCGTCGATGGTGACGGGTGTAGTGTCGGTGCCGGCTGCGATCACCTTGCCTTTCACGAAGACTTCCGCGCCCGGAACAAGGCCGGAGCGATCCTTGACGGAATAGGCGAGCGGTGTTCCCTTGGCATCGACAATCCGCACGGTCGCGCGGTTGGCGGGCTCGAGCGGGCAGCGGTCGGTGATCGCGCCATCGATCTCACCGTGTACGCTCGCCGCGGCGGCATCGTCAACGAGTATGAACTCCGCGCGTCCGTCGGCGAAGGCGTCGGTGGATTCGGCGATGCGGCCCCGGATGATCAGAACGTCGCCGGGCTTTGCGGCCTTGGCCGCGGCGGTGAGTTCCTTCGCGCCGGCGGGCAGGACTCTGAGGCGGTTCGACTCGGGCAGATCGTCGGCCAGTAAACGCGCGGGGGCGAGCGTCAATGCGATAGCCATCGCGCAGGCGAGTGCGAGCGAGCGGATGGTGGAAGGCGCGACACGCTTCATGGGTCAGACTCCTGATTGTGAACCACACGGGCTGGAAGCCCGTGCTACTCATACGGCTTTGAGGGCCGTGGGAATGGGCAGACGCAGGCAGCGCCACGCGGGCGGGAGCGCGCCGACAAGCCCCAGTGCAACGCCCGCCGAGAGGCCGATGCCAACCACAGGCGCATCGACCGCCAGGGCGAACGCGCCCGCCGAGAAGCGCACGCCCAGGCCATCGAGGAACAGGACCCCGGTGATACAGGCGAGCAGGCCGCCGGCGGCGGTTGCGAGGCTGGATTCCTGCACCAATGAAACAATGATCGCGCTGCGCCGGTAGCCCAGCGACTGGAGCGTGCCGATCTCTCGCACGCGCGAGGCGAACGCGGCGTACATCGTGTTGAGGCCGCCGAAGAGGCCGCCCAGGCCGATCAGCGCCGCGGTGATCCACGCGACGGCGCGGATGGGGCCGAAGAACGCGGCGAGGTTGGCGTAGTACTCGCGCTCGGGCATGGCCGCGAGTTCGAGGTCAGGGCGCATCAGCGCGAACGAGGCGACATCCGCGAACTCCGCCTCGCCGGGAGTGAGCGTCAGGACAATGCACGAGATGGTGTCGCGCTTGGTGGCGGCCATGAGGTCCGTCAGCGGGACCCACACCTCCGAATCCATGACGGTACCCGGCGCGCCGAAGTGGCCGACGATCTTCCAGTCCCGGTCTCCGATGTGCATGGAAGCGTCCAGCGCCAGGTCCGGCTCGCGCAGGCCGATGGTTGTCGCGGCCATCTGGCCGACCATGATCTCGTCCGCTCCGGCGCTGGGAAGCCGCCCCTCCAGGAGCAGTACGTTGTCGTGAACCAGACTGGCCGCGGGCGTGATGCCGCGAAGGAGCGCGTGGCCCGCGCTGCCGCTGGCCGCGCGCACGGGGAGCATCACATGGACCTCCGGAGAGATGTACGCAACGCTCGCGCGTGTGCGGATACCCGGGACGGATGCTTCGAGCAGGGAGGGAGTCGCGCCGGGGATCTCTGAACGCTCGACGCTCTCCTCGCTGCCGATCCCGAGCACCAGCACGTTACTCTCGCCGCCGGTGGCGCGGAGCGCGCGGTCCATGCCCCGCACGAATCCGCCCGCCGCGATCACCAGCAGCACCACGAGCGCGCTGCCGAAGACCGAGAGCGCGAGGCGCACGCGCGAGCGGCCCAGGTTGCGGACGGCGTAGTCGAAGGGGAGAAGTCGCACAGGTGAACTCCGAGGTCTGCATCGGCTGGGAACAATGAACTTGAATGCCGGCACGGAGTGCCGGCCCACCCAAAGGCATTACACGGCCCTGAAACTGTGCGCGATCTCGCGCTGACCGGCCTGGAGCGCGGGCACAAGCCCCGCGAGCACACCTACGCCGGCGGAAATGACAAGCCCGAAAAGACTGGTTTGCAGGTCGGGCGAGACGTGGATGCTCAGGCCCTCGGTCGAGAGGCTGAACCGGCCCCACGCGATGAACGCCGCGGCCAGGGCGGTGCCCGCCGCGCCGCCCAAAACGCCGAGCACCAGCCCCTCGGCGACGATCATCCGCGCGATGAGGCCGGAGCGGAAGCCGACGGTCTGGAGAACCGCGTGCTCCTTGACGCGGTCCTGCACGCCCAGCACGATGGCGTTGGCGACGAGCCCGAGCACCGCGGCCAGACATCCCCAGCCGAGGTAACGGGCGAATCCGACGATCTCGACTACGTCCGCGCCGACCTGCGCGACGAACGCCTTCTCAGGGCGCGTGGTCGTGGGGTCCTGATCCGTGCGGAAGAGGCCGTCGATCGCGCCGGCTACGGAGCGAAGTTGACCGGCATCGATGACGCGAACGTTGAACTGGGTGACGATGCCAAGCCCTCCGCCCGCCGCGGCCTGCTGGAGGAAGTCGAGGTGGACGTACGCGACGTTCTGGTCCTGCGGCTCATCGGAGGCGATGACTCCGGCGACGGACACGGTGATGCCCGATGCGTCGAAGGACATGCCCGGCGAGAGGGCGCGGCGCTGGGCCATGCGCTCGCCGATGAGAGCGGAATCGGATCGTTGCTGCCAGTCGGCAAGGGACCCGGAGACGATGCGCCACTTGGAGGCCATCTTGGATAGGTCATCGCCGGGCACACCCCGGAACGTGACGACATCAAGGCTGGCGCGGCAGTTGTTCACGACGACCTTCATCGGGACGACCGAGGCGATGCCGGGGAGGCGCGCGATCCGCGCGGAGTAACTCTCGGGCAGGCGGCTGGTGGCGGGGCAGAAGCGGTTCTCGCGATAGACGATGAGCGTGGTGTCCGCCGCGGTCACCTCCGTTGCCTCGCGCACGCCCTGCTGGAGGGACTGCACGGTGACGAAGAGGAACATGGCGACGGCGACGCCCGCGGCGGTGAGCAGCGTGCGGGTGCGGTGGCGCAGCACCTGGCGAAGAACAGTCGGGATGAGGCGAGGGGCGATCATGCGTGGGCTCCGGCGGGTTCAGCCATCCGGCCGGGCTCGACCAAACGGCTTTTTTCAAGGTGAAGGATTCGGGTGGCCCGCGCGGCGCACCGGGCATCGTGCGTGACCATCACGAGTGTTTTGCCCAGTTCGGTGCAAAGTCCCGCGAGGAGGTCCATGATGACGCGGGCGGAGTCGGCATCGAGGTCGCCGGTAGGCTCATCCGCGACGATGATGCGCGGGTCGGCGACGATCGCGCGGGCGATGGCGACGCGCTGCTCCTGCCCGCCGGAGAGTTGGCGCGGGTAGTGGTCGTGCCGGTCGGCGATGCCGACCAGCCCCAGCACGGTGGAGACGCGCTCGTGCCGGTCGCGACGGGACATCTTGTGCAGCAGCAGCGGCAGTTCGACGTTCTCGTAGGCGCTCAGCACGGGCACGAGGTTGTAGAGTTGGAAGATGTATCCAATGTTCGCGCTGCGCCAGTCGGCGAGGCGGGAGCGCGACAGTCTGGCGATGTCCGCCCCGCCGATGCGCAGTTCGCCCGCCGTGGGCGAGTCGATCCCCGCGATGAGGTTGAGGAGCGTGGTCTTGCCGCTGCCCGATGGCCCCATGAGCGCGAGGAACTCGCCCGCGCGGACGTCGAGATCAAGGCTCTGGAGCGGCGTGATGGTGCTGTCGCCCTTGCGATAGGACTTGGTGAGTGCGCGACACTGGATGAGCGGTGTGGCGGCAAGGGTCATGGCTGTGCTCCTTCGCTCTTCTCGTCTGCTTCGCCCACGACTCGGACGCGGCTGCCCTCGGCGAGTGTGACGGGCGGATCGGCGATCGCCCGCTCGGTCGGAGCGACCCCCGCAAGAACCTCGATGTACCCGCCGTCGAAGGACCGGCCAAGGGTGACCGCGCGTCGGGCGGCGATGGTGCCGCGCCGGGGATGGTGGGCAATCAACCACACACTCGCTGCGTCATCGGTGCGGTCGAGCAGCACGCTCTCGGGAAGGAGAAGGATCGATCCGTCGGCACCGGGCCCGGGCGCGCTGTCGCCGGGACCGCCCGGGACGAGCGAGACCAGGCGCACACGCGCGAGCATCTCGGGCTTGAGCGCGGGGAGCGGGTTCTTGATCGCCACCTTGAACTGGACGGTGTTACGCTGGATGTTGGCCTCGTGGACAACGCTGGTCACGGTGCCGCTGAAGGTCGTGTCGGGGAGCGTCTCGGTGACGATCCGCGCGGCGGTGCCTATGCCCACCCTGGCCGCATCCGCGAGCGGGACATCGACGCGGACCTGGAGGTGGGCGGGGTCGTAGACGCGGACCACGCCCGCCTCGTGGGCCTCGCCCGCGCCGATGGCGGCCATGTTCAGGCGCGTGCCGGGCTCGACCGAACGCGACAAGACGGTTCCTGCGACGGGCGTGCGGACTTCGGTCCGGTCGAGCGCGAGGCGCGCGAGGTCGCAGGCGATCTGCTGGGTCACGCGCGCTTGCTGCACCACCAGAACCGCCACCGCCGCGGTTGCCTCTTCGGCCTGAACGGAGAGGAGTCGAAGTTCGACGCGTGCGAGTTGGGCCGCGGAGATGCCTCCAGTATCCACGAGCGGGCGCTTGCGTTCGACCTCGTCGCGCACTTCCGCCGCCCGGGCCTGTGCCGCGAGAACCTCCGATCGCGCTCGATCGACTTCCGCCGCGCGCTCGGCCAGTTCCGCCTCGGCGCGTCGGAGCGCGAGCCGGGCATCGTCATCGATCAGGCGGACGACGACCTGCCCGGCCTCGACGTGCTGGCCCTCCAGGACCAGCACGTCCTTCACCACGCCATCGGTCAGCGCGGGCACGGTCACGGCGAAGGGGGCGGGCTCGATCCAACCGGGTGCCTGCACGATGGTCTCCTCGCGCGTCGGTGCGGCGGATTCGGCGGGGGTTGTCGTTTCGGGCTCATCCGAGCCGGCGGCGTGGGCCGTCCGGACGACCACGGGCACGACACGCACGGGGATCCCGGGCCAGAGCGCATCGCGTGCGGCCCAGGCGAGCACCGCGCCGGTGGACGCGAGGATGGCCGCGGGCAGCAGCACACGCGACCGCCAGCGGAAGGCGGGGCGAGACACGTCGGGAGGGATGTTTAGTTGGGCGGGCCTGTCGCGATGGAGTGCGGCAAGGCCTGTGGGTGCGGGCATTGGGGGGCCTTGGCGAAGTGGACCGTCGTATCCGGTGAACGTGTGGGCGGGGAGCGCGAGGGGGGGCCCTTCGCGAGCGCGCAAGGACAGCCCCGGCGTGCCAGGGGCACACGGGGCGTGACCGGGCGAACACGCTACACGATTAGGATGATCGTCTTGAGGAAGCCCGGCGGGCCCTTGTCCGGGGGCCGCGGCGAGGGCCACTCGCGCTGCGCGAGAGCCGGAACAGCCACGCGACTTGGTTCTGCGTCGGCAAGCGCAAGCCACGGGCCCATCTCGCCGACGCCGTCAAGGCCTGCGCTGCCGCGCAAGGGCGGAAGCATGTAATGCGATTGCACGCACATCATGCAGTTGGGTTCGCGGCAGGGAGCCGGATCAGGCACATTGCCCGGTGGCCGTCCCTCGGGCAAGTCGGTGCCGCAGCAGTTGCATTGGGTCTCAGCGGCCCGTGAAACTTCTACAGAAAGGGACGAAGCGCCACGCCCGAAAAGTGAGCGCACGCACACGCTGGTCCCCTGAGGGAGCGCGCCGGAAACCAACTGCACCAGAATGCACAAAGACAGCCAGAGTCGGTGTCGGGGAAAGGGCATCGGGCGGGCGTCCAACATCTACGCGAATGGTACTCTCAGAAATAGGTTGCTCCCACGTCCGGTAACGTGCGCGGGTGCCGACCGGGCGTACCTCCGTCTATCGGATGAACAGTTGTTCACCTGTGGGCCCGGGTAAGTCTCACCCGGGCGGACATATATGGTTGCACATACACTTCTACGCCCCACTTCCGCTCCTGTTCGGGTTCAAAGGCTCAAAAAGACTGACCGATGGGAAAGCCGAGCAGTGCCCCGCCGCCCCCGCCCCCGCCCGGGTCTCGAGGGGGCTTGACGAACGCGATTATCGACTTTGGCGCACAACGCGCCCATCCGGCGCGGGCCACCGTGACGAACGGATTGGTGGCGATAGCGGCATCGGTCGCGATAATCGCGGGTCTCCACTTTGGCAAGGGCCTGCTGATCCCGCTGGCATTGTCGCTCCTGTTCAGTTTCCTGCTCGCGCCCCTGGCGACGCGCCTGCAACGCTGCGGCCTTGGCCATGCGGTTTCCGTGGTCGTCACGGTGGCGCTGGCAAGCGCCTTGGTAGCGGTGATCGCCGGAGTGGTCGGGTACCAGGTCCTGCAACTGATCAACAGCCTGCCGCAGTATCAGCAGAATATCGAGCAGAAGATCCAGACGGTGCAGGATGCTCCAAGCGGACCGATCAACAGGCTCCGGGCGGTGTTCAAGGCGATTGAGCAGGGTGGTCCGCCGATAAACGGTGGCGCGGCGGACGGAGAAGCGTCGCCGTCGGGCGTGGACGCCGGACCGGGGGCGGATGTCCTGGTGCCCGCGGGGGTCGAGCCGGGCTCGCCGGCCACCCCGACCATGACGCCGATGAGCATTCTGGGGTATGTGGCCGGCACGACGCTGGGTCCGCTGGCATCGGCGGGCATCGTCATGGTGCTGGTGCTGTTCATCCTGCTGGAGCGGGAGGAACTCCGCACACGACTGCTCCGCCTGCTGGGCTCGCGTCCGGGGCAACTCTATGTCTCGACCCAGGCGCTTGATGACGCCTCCACCCGCGTGTCGCGCTACCTGCTCATGCAACTCGTGGTGAACGTCACCTATGGCATTCCCATCACGGCCGGGCTGTACATCATCGGGGTTCCGAGTCCGCTGCTCTGGGGGATGCTGACGGTGCTGCTCCGGTTTATCCCCTACGTCGGGCCGATCATCGGGGCCGCGATGCCCGTCGCGCTCACGCTCGCGGTCGATCCCGGCTGGAGCATGTTTGTCTGGACGCTGGGGCTGTTCGTGGTGGTCGAGTTGCTCTCGAACAACGTGGCCGAGCCGCTGCTCTACGGGACTTCGACGGGTATCTCGCCGGTGGGCATCCTGCTGTCGGCGGTGTTCTGGGCGTGGGTGTGGGGACCGGTGGGTCTGCTCATCGCCACGCCCATGACTGCGTGCTTCGTGGTGCTGGGACGATACATCCCCGCCATGAGCCTTTTCCCGCTGCTGCTGGGCGATCAACCGGTGCTGCGGCTGCACGCCCGGATCTACCAGCGACTGCTGGTGATGGATGTGGACGAGCCCGATGAGTTGTCGCGCAAGTACCTCAAGGACCACACGGTCGAGCAGTTCTACTCCGAGGTGCTGGTTCCCCTGCTGATCATGCTCGAAGAGGAGCGCCGGTTCCACTCGCTGGAGCAGTCGCACCATGAGTTCATGATCGAGCGGGTTCGCGAACTTGTCGAGGACACCGCCGATCATGCCGACCCGGCAAAGCCCGCGGCGTCGGAATCGGTGGTCGCCGAGCCCAAGCCGCTCGGGCCCCATGGCGGGGCCGTGCTCACAGCACCGCAGGAAAGTGCCGCGAAGTTGCCCAAGGCAACGGAACCCGAG
>CAYMWG010000078.1:0-10564 GCA_964393765.1 uncultured Phycisphaeraceae bacterium | reverse complement strand
ACCACCGCCGATCAGACGATCTTCAACGCCTCATTGGAACCATTTGGATTGGGTGTGGCAGTGTCAGGACAATACCAAAGTCAACAAGTGGTTCGATCTTCGGCCGCAATGGAGACGTCATTGACTGCCGCGATTTCCTGAAGCAAGGCTGAGGTCAGTCGGCGCGCTGTAGAACTCCTCCAGCACCGCGAACCAGTCTGCGATCCCGCTGATGCCGATCATGCGGAGGCGGACCTCCTCGGCGCGGGGATGGTGGGCGGCGAAGCGGATGCCGAACTTGCGCATGGTGCGCGAGGCGACGAGTTCGCCGTTGACGGCGACGCTCAGGCGGAAGTGCTGCTCCAGAACTTGACGCTGCTCGGCGATGCTCGGCGGCACGGCCCAATCGGGGTCGGCCGCGATCAGGCGCTGGGCCTGCCGGAAAATCCACGGGTTGCCGATGCAGCCCCGCGCGACGCTCACGGCGTGAACGCCGGTGTACGCGATCATGCGGAAGATGTCACCGACCTGCCAGATGTCGCCGGAACCGAAGACGACGCGGTCGGGCCTGCGCTCCACGAGGCTCTTGAGGAACGTCCAGCGCGAGGGGCCGACATATTTCTGCTCGACGGTGCGCGCGTGCACCGTCGCCCACGAGTAGCCTAGTTCGTACGCGGCGTCGAAGATGCGCTCGAAGTTCCGTTCCATCTCGGGCGTGTCGTCGTACGCGCGCCGGAGTTTGACCGTGCAAGGGATGTGTCGCGGCACGGCCTCGCGCACCGCGCGGAGGATGACGATCGCGCCCTCGGGCTGGGCGAGCCAGTGCCCGCCGCGGGCCTTGGCCTTGATCTTCTTGACGGGGCAGGCGAGGTTGACGTCGATGGTGGCGAACGAAGACGAAGGGATCGAGGGACCGGGGGACGAGTGCGGAGTGCGGCCCCCCCATGCGGAGTGCGGAATGGAGAAGGCAGATGGAATGATGTTCCGGATTTCGCTTGCCGCGATGCCGCGTGGCGAATCTGCTCCGTCTCCGATTTGCTGATTTGCTGATTTGCTGCTTTGCTGATTTGCGGCGGCGCCGCTTTGCTGTTCTTCCAACTCCTCCCCGCACAGCGGGTGCGAATCCTCGGCGCATTCCTCGCGGTCGCCCGGCTTGGGAAACCCGCCATCGCCGTACGCAAGGTCGCGGTAGGCGCGGCGTCCGCGGGCGCCCTGCTCGATCATCTTGATCGCCGCCGCGGCCATCTCGTCGGGATCGGAGCCCATGATCTGCCCGCAGAGCGGGTGATCCTCCTCGCCGCCGGGGATGTTGTCGCGGAGGGAAGCAAGGTCCGCCTTGTCGAAGCCGTGACCGCCGCCGAGGAGGGCGCGGTCGAGCAGGGCCTCGGTTACGCAGAACGGGCAGCCGAGGCGTCTTGCTACGATGCGCATCGCGGCATCGGAGTATCCGGCGAGGCCCGCCTGGAAGAAGGGCGCATCGGATGTCCAGCCGGGGACGGCAGCGCGGATTCGGGGGTCAAGCCCGCGGGAGGCGAACGCCGCGGCGGCCTCCGGGATGCTGATGGATTCGGCGCCAGGGGCGATGGCAGCGGAGGGGGGCGTGGCGTTGTTCGAGTCGGCGCAGCCCATGGGGAGGGGACTCTAGGTTTCGATGGAGAAGAAGGCATGAGGCACGAGGCACGAGGCATGAGGCGAAGCATCGGAGCGGTCGCGTGCGCGGCGGTGGTGGTCGTCGCGGGAGGCTGTAAGACGGGGAGCGATGTGGACGCTGGGCGGCCGGCGTATCCGACGGAGATCAGGCAGGAAGTGGTGCTGGATGTGCAGGTGGTGCGCAACGACACCGAGATCACGATGACGAACACAACGGCGCGGTCGATCGGACGGTCGCTGCTGTGGGTGAACGGCTGGTACAGCCGCGAGATCGAGGGCTTTGGGGTCGGGCAGACACTGACGCTGAACCTGTATGAGTTCAAGGACCAATACGGCACACCCTTCCGCGGCGGCGGGTTCTTCGCAACGGAGCGGCCTGAGCGGGTGGTGCTGGCGCAGGTCGAGCCGCTGGAGGGGGACAGCAAGGAACTGATCGGGCTGGTGGTGGTGGGGCGGAGCGAGGATTGAAGAAAACAGCAAAGCAGCAAAGCAGCACAACAGCAAATTAGGAACTCGACTTCCCGTTGCCCTCTATTTGATGCTTTGCTGATTTGGTGGTTTGCTGCTCTCGCGCCTTACCCTCCCGCCATGAACATCCTCGTTGTCGGGCCGCATCCGGATGATCAGGAACTGGGCATGGGGGGCACGATCGCGCTGCTCGCCTCGCGGGAGGGGGGTGGGCACACCGTCACGCTACTCGATATGACCGATGGCGAGCCGACGCCCTTTGGCGATCCGGTGACGCGGGCGCGCGAGGCGGCGGAGGCGGCCAAGCGGCTTTCGCCGGCGGACGGCGGCAACCCGGTGCGGCGCATCCAACTCGGACTGAAGAATCGCGAGGTCGTGCATTCCCTCGAAGCCCGCCACAAGGTCGCGGGCGTCATCCGCGCCACGCAGGCGCAGATCATGTTCGTGCCGTACTTCGAGGATGCTCACCCGGACCACCTCGCGGTGACGCGGATCGCCGAGGATGCGCGGTTCGACGCGAAACTCACCAAGGTGAAGATGCCGGGGGATGAGGGCAAGCCGCCGCTGTACCCCAAGTGGCTGTTCCACTACTACGCGACGCACCTGCGGATCGTGCCGTCGCCGAGTTTCATCGTGGACGTTTCGAGGTTTGCCGCGATCAAGCGGTCGGCGATCCTTGCGTACGAGTCGCAGTTCGTGAAGAACGAAGGGAACCGGAGGGTGGTGGAGTGGGTCGAGCAGCAGGGCGGGTACTTCGGCTCGCGGATCGGAGTTGAGGTGGGCGAGCCGTTCTTCTCGCGCGAGCCGGTGGGGCTGTTGTCCCTGGGGTCGCTCGTGATCTGAAAGAAGAAATCAGGAAGGAACTCAGAGGGAGCAGAGTGAGCAGAGGAGAGCAGAGAAAGCAGTGATGAGGAGAGATGAGGACGATACAGAAAGAGGACGGAGCGGGTCCGACGCCGACGGAAGTTGATCCGGGTTAGAAAAACGGGATGGAGTCGTTGATGGTGCCATCGGCTTCCGGGTGGGCTTCGCGCCCCCAAGAAATTGCCATCTCAGGTCTCTCTCTGCTTCTTCTCTGCTCACTCTGCTCGCTCTGAGTTCCTTCTTTTTCTTGACCTGCCCCGCGTACGCTACGGCTCACTTCCCCGGAGCAGCCCCTTGACGCCGACGGCCGAGTTGATCCTGCCCGAGGTTGCCGAGTTGGTGCGGGCCGGCGCGTACAGCGAGTTGCGCGCGGCGCTCGAGGGCATCCCTCCGGCGGATGTCGCGGACATCATCGTCAGCCTTGAGCCCGATGAGCGGGCGGTGTGCTTCCGCTTCCTTATGCGCGACGATGCGGGCGAGGTGTTCTCGTACCTCGCGCCCGAACTGCAGGAGGAACTGATCGCCAAGTTGGGCGATGCCGCGCTGCGGGTGGTCGAGGGGATGGACCCCGATGACCGGGCGCGTCTGCTCGATGAGTTGCCGACAGAGGTGGCCCAGCGGCTGATCGCCAGCCTCAGCCCGGAGGACCGGCGGACGACACAGGCGATCCTCGGGTATCCGCCCAAGAGCGTCGGGCGCCTGATGAACCCCGACTACATCCGGCTCAGGCCGGACTGGACCATCGGGCACGCGCTCGACCATATCCGGAAGTACGGGCACGATGCGGAGACGATCAACGTTGTGTACGTCGTTGACGAGCGCGGCGTGCTGATCGACGATATCCGTCTGCGGACGCTCTTCCTGGCCGACCCGGGGGCGACGGTCGAATCGCAGATGAACCAGAACTTCGTGGGCCTCCGCGCCGACCAGCCCCAGGAGGAGGCGGTGAGGATGATGGCGCGGTACGACCGCATCGCGCTGCCGGTGGTCGATTCCCGAGGCGTGCTGCTGGGGATCGTGACCAGCGACGATGTGGCGGACGTCGCCGAGGCCGAGGCGACCGAGGACATCCAGAGACTCGGCGGCGTCGAGGCCCTGGAGCAGCCGTATATCCAGACGGGCGCGCTGGAGATGTTCCGCAAGCGCGGGGTGTGGCTGAGTGCGCTGTTCGTCGGACAGTCGATCACGATCCTGGTGCTCGGCGGGTTCCAGGATCAACTGGACAAGGCGGTGGTGCTGTCGCTGTTCATGCCGCTGGTGATGTCGTGCGGCGGAAACTCGGGATCACAGGCCGCGGCCCTGCTGACGCGTGCGCTGGCGCTGGGCGAGGTCGCCCCCCGCGACTGGTGGAAGATCGTGCGGAAGGAGATCGTGTCGGCGGTGATGCTGGCGGGCGCGTTGGGGGTGATGGGGTTTATCTGCGTGGAGGTGTTCGTTCGGACGAACGTGGCGAGGACGCCGCATGTGTTCCAACTCGCGGCGACGATCAGTGTCGCGGTCGCGCTGGTGGTGGTGTGGGGAACGGTGCTGGGGTCGATGCTGCCGCTGCTCCTGCGGCGCCTGAGGTTTGACCCGGCGACGGCGTCGAGCCCGATGGTTGCGACGCTGATGGACGCATCGGGGACACTGATCTATCTCGGAGTTTCGATCCTGGTTCTGACGGGAACCATTTTGTAGAAGTGGGAAGTCGGAAGGCATTCTCACTTCATCACTCTCTCACGGCGCATTCTCGCCCGCTGGCTTGGAAACCTCCGCCCGCCAGTCCACATCCAACTGCTCAAACCCGCCCTCGACACCGAGTTCCTTGCGGGTGGCCTCGTTGATGGATGCACCGTTGGCCATCGCGCGGAACCAGGCGTTGCGATTGGCGCGCCCGAAGCGCTCGGAGATGTACGCGACCATGTGGTGGCCCTGCGTGTAGACGTGCCCCATGAACTGGCGCGGCGTGTTGCGGAAGTCGGTGATCTTGGAGAACTCTGCGAGTTCGCCCGCCGCGGCCCACTTCCGCACCTGCTCATCGGCTCGCCCGCTTCGCTTGCGGAACCCCTCGCTTGCGAGTTCCGCGACGCCCTCCAGCGCCCACCACGGGATGTCGGTGGCCTTTGGGCCAAGTTCAAACGTCGCCACGTGCCCGTACTCATGGGCGAGCAGAGGACGGAGCGATGCGCGCGAGGTCTTGGGGCGCACGAGCACTTTGATCGACTCGAGCGGCTCGTTCCAGCCCGAGAGGCCGTCGGCGTAGGAGAGATAGATCGAGGATTGCAGGTGCCGCATCGTCGGATAGATCTTGACGACCTGCGTGTGTGGGACGTCCTGCTCGAACCCCTCATCGACGTGGGCGCGGACCTCGGGAAGAACCTCGGCGATGCGCTGCGCGACCTCCTCGTAGCCCGGGAAGCACAGGACCAGGTTGTCGCGCGTCGAGGCGGCGCTGCTCTTGGGCGCGGGCGGGTGCGTGTCGTCGGCATCGTCTGCGTCGGTGGGCGCAGGGCTGGAAGCGCTCGCGCGGACCTCGACCCAGCGCTCGCCCGCGAAGAGCCAGCGGTTGGCAGAACGCTCGAAGATCACGGGGTAGGAGACCGAGCGGTCGATCTCGTCGGGCTTGCCCTTTTCGCCGGCGGCTAAGGGGACGGTGATCTTCCAGGCCATCTCGAGTTCGAACATGGCGCGGTCCGCGCCGAACTCGTGGGGGTAGTCGGTCTGGCTGGGGTTGGAAGGTTCCGTCGGGTCTGCGGGAGTGCCGGGCATGTTGTTGTCCGCCGTGGTCTCAGCGGAGGATGCCGCGGCCTTGGAGGCTTCCTCGTTGGCTTGGCGCTCGGCGGGGTCGATGATGCGGAGGTCGAAGGCGCTCGGGACATGGCGCTTCAGGTCCGCGGCCCACATCCGCTGTTCCTGGAGAAATACGGCATCGCGGGTGGCGATGTGCGCGGTGTAGGCGTCGGCATCGCCGGCGAGGACGGCTTTCTCCATCGCGACGAGCACCTGCTCGATGGCGGCCTGGGTCTGGGCTTGGGTCGCGGCGGTGGTCGGCGCGGCGACCGGATCGCCCGCCGCGCGGCGCGGCGCGACGAGGAGGAGGAGGGCGAGGAGCGAGACGACAGCCGTGCGGTTGAGCATGGCGGATTGTTGGCGGGCCGATCTGCGCGGGGCATTTGCTGGGACCGGTTCCCCGCGCACTACCATCCAGCATGGGGATAGCGCGGCGGAGAGTTCCGGAGTTGATGGACGACCCGGGGCTGGATGCCGCGGAGCATCGGGTGGCTTTGCGCGAACTGGCCCGCCTCAATCGCGTCACGATGATCGACAGCCTTGTGTGGGGCGTGGTCGGGCCGCTGGCGCGCCGAGTTGCCTCCCACCGTCCGCTGCGGGTGCTGGATGTGGCGACGGGCTCGGCGGATGTGCCCATCCGGCTGGCAGCGCGTGCCCGGGGCGAGGGTGTGGAACTGGAACTGCACGGGTGCGATATCAGCGACGTTGCGATTGTGGCAGCAAGGAAGCGCGCGGCCGGCGCGGGTGTTGGCATCTCGCTGCGGCGAGTTGATGTTCTAAGCGAGCCGCTGGCGAAGGACGGCGAGGGGTTCGATGTCGCGCACTGCGGCCTGTTCATGCACCACCTTGATCCACCGCAGGTGGAAAGGGTTCTGCGGAGCATGGCGGCGGCCGCAAGCACGGTGATCGTGCAGGACCTCCGGCGCACGCGCCTGGGGCTGGCGCTGGCGTGGGCCGCGCCGCGGCTGCTCAGCGGCTCGCGGGTCGTGCGCGTGGATGCCGTTCGCAGCGTGCATGGGGCATACACGATGGAGGAGATGCGCGAGATGGCCGAGCGGGCCGGGCTGGCGGGCACGCGGGTGCGGGCGATCCGGCCGCAGCGGCAGTTGCTGGTGTGGCATCGGGCAGGGAGCGGGGCGTCGGCATGAGAGAGCAAGGCGAACTATCTGCGAGCGGTGGTGGCGGGCCGGACGATACCTGGGACGCGGTGGTCATCGGTGCCGGCCCGGCGGGGAGCGTGTGCGCGCACGCGCTGGCGAGGATCGGGAAGCGTGTGCTTCTGGTGGAGAAGGCCGTGATGCCGCGCGCGAAGGTGTGTGGGTGCTGCATCGCGCCGGGCGGCGCGGCGGCGCTGGAGGAAGCGGGGCTAGGAGGAGTGCTCGACGGCGCAGCGCGGATCGACGAGTGCGAGGTCCGGGCTTCGGGGCGTTCGATGAGTTTGCCCGCGCGAGGGTTTCGCGTGCTGGGAAGGGACGTGCTTGACTCGCGGCTGGCCGCGGCAGCGCAGGCGGCGGGCGCGACGCTGCTGACGGGCCGTGGCGCGAGCGTCGATGCCGACGGAACTGTTCGAGTGCGAACGTCAGGAGAGCGTGCGGGCACAGCCGGTCGGGCACGAATGATCGTCGCGGCCGATGGTGTGGGAGGGGGATCGCTTTCGGAGCGTCCCGAGTTTGCGTGGCGGGTGTCAACGCGCAGCCGGATGGGGCTGGGTGCAACGCTCGTTCGCTCGCCCGTGCCGCTGGTGCCCGGGCGGATGGCGATGCTGTGCGGGCGCGACGGGTATCTGGGTCTGGTGCGACTGCCCACTGGGGAGATCGACGCGGCGGCCGCGCTGGACCCCGGTGCGGTGCGCAACGCGGGCGGCCCGGCGGGACTGTGCGCGCGGATCGTGACGGCGGCGGGTGGCGACCCCAGCGCGCTGGTTGGCGCAGCGTGGCGCGGCACGCCGATGCTCACCCGCAGGCGGGCGCGGGTCGAGGCCGGGAATATTTTCGTCGTCGGGGACGCCGCGGGGTATGTAGAACCGTTCACGGGTGAGGGGATGACGTGGGCGATCCACGGGTCGCTGGTCCTCGCGCGCATCATCGGTGCGAGGCTGGAGGGCCGCAGCGTGCCGGGCGCGTGGGCGCGTGCGCACCAGCGAGAGATCGCCTCGCATCACCGGCGGTGCGGCATCGTCGCGAGGCTGGTGCGGAACGAGGGGTTGCTGCGGGCGGCGGTCGCGCTCGGCACGTTCGTGCCACGAGCGATGGATTGGGCGGTGGGCGTGCTTGGTCAGGCGAGTGCTGCCAGACCGGCTTGCCCGACGATGCGCGATCGGCGGCCCGCATGACCGTACGCGTGCTCTCGATCGGCACGGCCACGCCGCGGGGCCGACTGACGCAGGGGCGCACATCCGACTTCGGGCGGGCGATGGCGCCGAGTTCGGTGCCCGAGGGCGTGATCGAGGGGCTGTACCGGCGCACGAAGATCGACCGGCGCGGCTCGGTGCTGATCGACCCGGCGACCGGCGCGCAGACGTTTTATGCGCAGGACGCCGATGGGCGTGGGCCCGGCACCGCGGCGCGGATGGCGGTGTACGCGCGCGAGGCGGCGAGCCTCGCGTGCGAGGCGGGCGCGGGGGCGATCGCGCGGGCAAAGATGTCCGCCGCGTCCATCACGCATGTTGTCACCGTGTCGTGTACGGGGTTTGAGTCGCCGGGAGTCGATCAGATGCTCGTGCGGAGCCTCGGGCTTCGTGCGAGCGTCGGGCGGACACACATCGGCTTCATGGGCTGCCATGGCGCGCTGAATGGTCTGGCGGTGGCGCGGGCACTGGCCGCGGCTGATGCGAATGCGGTCATCCTGCTGTGCTGCGTGGAACTGTGCAGCCTTCACATGCACTACGGCGACCGGATGGACCAACTGATCGCCAATGCGCTCTTCGCGGACGGGGCGGGCGCGGCGATAGTCGCGCGGTCCGAGCGCGCGGAGTGCCCGGAGGTGCGGGCGTGCCGGTCGTGGCTCGCTCCCGACTCGGCGGACCTCATGTCGTGGCGTATTGGCGACCACGGGTTTGAGATGAGTCTCAGCCCGCAGGTGCCCGCCCGCCTCGCCGCGGTGGTGCCGGGCTGGATGGACGCGGTGCTCGAATCCTGCGATCCTCCTTTGCGCCGGGCGGATGTCGCGGGCTGGGCGATCCACCCGGGCGGGGCGAAGATCGTCGAGGCGGTGGGGGAGGCCCTCGGCCTGGGTGGGGACACGACGGCGGATTCGCTGGCGGTGCTGCGCGAGCACGGGAACATGTCTTCACCAACGGTCCTTTTCATTCTGGACCGCATGATGCAGGCGGGCCGCGCACGCCCGTGGGTGGCCATGGCGTTCGGTCCGGGGCTGGCGGCGGAGGCGGTCGTGTTCGCCTGAACGCGGCGCGGTCAACAGGCGTAGAAGGATGCATACCTATGACGACACACGCTGCCCAATCGGATATTCGCACACTCCGTCAACTCCGGCGCTCGGGCTGGAAGTCCCGAACGGTCAAAGTCGAGTTGCGCGAGAACATGACCGCTGCGCTGTCGCGTGGCGACAACGCGGGCGCGCTCTTCCCCGGCATCATGGGCTATGACGCGACGGTGATCCCGGAGATCGTCAATGCGGTACTCGCCGGGCACGACATGCTCTTCCTTGGAGAGAAGGGGCAGGGCAAGAGCCGCCTGATGAGGCAACTCATCCGGTTCCTTGACCCGTTCGTGCCGTATCTCGATATCGAGGCCGATCACGGGGGTTGCCCGGTCCATGAGGACCCGGAGAAGCCGATCACGCAGGTAGGGCGCGAGTTCCTGCTGCGCCACGGCGACGAAGCGCCGATCGCTTGGTGGCCGCGTGAGCAGCGGTACGCTGAACGGCTCGCGCCCGGCACCAAGTTCGCCGATGTGATCGGGGAGATCGATCCGGCCAAACTGGCGCGAGGGGTGTCGCTGGGGGCGGAGGACTCGCTGTTCTTCGGGCTGATCCCCCGGATGCACCGCGGCATCTTCGCGATGAACGAACTGCCGGACCTTGACGACTCGGTGCAGGTCGGGCTATTCAACATTCTCGAAGAGCGCGATGTGCAGATCCGCGGCCTGCCCATCCGGTTCGACCTCGACATCGCCGTGCTGTTCTCCGCCAACCCGACGACGTACAACCGCTCGGGGAAGGTGATCCCGCAACTCAAGGACCGCATCGGCTCGACGATCCAGACGCACTATCCGCGCGAGCGCGATGTGGCGATCGACATCACCGAGCAGGAGGCGCTCAGGGACCTGCCCCTCGGCGGGGAGTACCCGGTGCTGGTGCCGCGGTTCATGAAGGAGATTGTCGAGGAGATCGCGATTGTCGCGAGGAAGAGCAAGTATGTTGATCATGCCTCGGGCGTATCGGCGCGGTTCTCGATCGCCAACTACCGGGTCATGGTGGCGTCGGCGCGTCGGCGCGGGATCGTCCTGGGCGAGCGGCCGAGCGTGCCGCGGATCAGCGACCTGGCGCACTTCCACGCGACCGCGGCGGGCAAGGTGGAACTGGACCTGATGTCGAGCCATCAGTTGAGCGAGACGCAGGCGCTCGACGCGATCTTCGCGGAGGCGGTGCGGAACGTCTTCAAGGAATATGTGCAGGAGCACGGTCTGCCGGAGATAGCCGAGATCTTTGCCAAGGGCGTGAAGATCGAGGTGGGGGACATGCTGCCCAGCGGGCATTACGAGAAGTTGCTCAAGCGCGTGCCGCCCGTGTGGGACAAGGCGTTCGAGGTCAACGCGTCGGGCGACCCGGCGGTGCGGGCGAGCTGCGTCGAGTTCGTGCTCGCGGGGCTGTGGGC